>PMCF01000238.1 GCA_003154115.1 Anaerolineae bacterium | reverse complement strand
TCAAGAGCCAGGTCGGCGCGACGATTACACATCGCGTGTTGACGCGCTTGTTCGAAGATCGCGGTGTGCGCCTGGATCGCACGTATCAGTTGAACTTTGGCGGCAACACCGACTTCCTTAACATGCTCGAACGCGAGCGCCTGGAGTCGAAGAAGATCAGCAAGACAAATGCGGTCACCAGCCAACTCGATCAGCCCATGGCAGCTAAAGACGTGCACGTGGGCCCCAGCGATTACGTGCCCTGGTTGAGCGATCGCAAGTGGTGCTACATCCGCANNGGCACGACCTTCGGCGATGTGCCGCTGAATCTGGAGCTGAAACTCGAAGTGTGGGACAGTCCCAACTCGGCGGGCGTCGTCATCGACGCGGTGCGCTGCGCCAAACTCGCTTTGGAGCGCGGCATGAAGGGTGCGTTGACAGCGCCGTCATCCTACTTCATGAAATCGCCGCCGGTCCAGTATCACGACGACGAAGCGCGCAACAACGTCGAGAAATTCATCAAGGGCGAATAACCTCCAACGACCTGGCAGGTTTTCACTCCATATACTGAGCGCGGGAACAAATTGCGGTTTTACGTGCTCTCGCTGGATGGTCACATCCAGCGCCTCACACGGCGGATGTAACCACGCGCCGCGGACCGCGAGCAATCAAAAGCGCAAAAGGTGCCTGCGCGCAGTATACCTGATCAATCTGTTTGGCGGAATGGATCACTGTGAGCCGCGGTTGATCGTCGGTGGAAAACCTGCCAGGTCTGATTTGTTTGCGACAAAGAGACTATGATGAGCGATCAACCTCCCAAGCCGCAATCCTTCTCGGAAAGCCTGCGCCCCAAAGCCGCTACGATTCTGCAACCGATCGGGCGAACGTTGATCCGCCTGCATATCACGGCGAACATGCTGACGTTCAGCGGGATGGTGTTGGCTGTGGGCGTGGGCGTACTCGTGGCGACGGGCAATCTGTTCATAGGCGGCGTGCTGTTGATCATCGCGGCGTCGATGGATGCGTTCGACGGGACAGTGGCGCGCCTGTCAGGTATCAAGAGCAAGTTCGGCGCTTTCTGGGATTCCACGCTCGATCGGTATTCGGAGAGCTTTGTCTTGCTCGGCATTCTGATCTACGGCCTCAACGTTCAGAATAACTGGATGGTGGTGCTGACCTTCATGGCGGTGATGGGTTCGATTTTGGTGAGCTATGCCCGATCGCGCGCGGAGACGTTGGGGATTGATTGCAAGGTCGGGGTGCTGACACGCCTGGAACGGATCGTGATTACGGTGCTGATGTTGTTGTTGAATCCATTCTATCCGAATGTGCCGCTGTTGATCGGCCTGGGCCTCATCGCGGTGCTGGCTAACTTCACGGTGATTCAGCGCATCGTCTACGTGCGCCGGGAGATGGAACGGCGTGGGATTTGATTGGCGTAGAGTGTGCGTTTGGTTGGAAAAGCCGGGTTTCGCGAAAGAGACCCGGTTTTTGCTATCGATTGGCACCCACGTGCTAGTGTTTTTGTTTCCGAACGGGATATAATTGAAGCATAAGGAGTTGTGCCAATGCCTCAAGTAGATGATGTCATGATCGAAGCCGAGCGATTAAGCAAGACGTTCGGCAATTTTGTCGCGGTGCGCGATGTGTCGCTGCGCGTGAAAGCCGGCGGGGTGTTAGCGTTGTTAGGCCCCAACGGCGCAGGCAAGACGACGACCGTCCGCATGTTGTCGGGCATCCTGGTGCCCACGTCGGGGCGGGCGCGTATCGCGGGATTGGATGTGGTGAAGGATTCTGCCGCGATTCGCAGCCGGGTGGGGGTGCTGAGCGAACTGCCGGGCCTGTATCTGCGTTCGACGGCGCGCGAATATTTGGATTTCTTTGGATCGGTCTATGGGTTGTCCAAGGCCGATCGGCAGGCGCGCATCACCGAACTCATGACGCGGTTCGAAATGAGCGAGGTGCTCGATCGGCGCTTGAGTGAATTCTCCAAGGGCATGAAGCAGAAGCTCGCGTTGATCCGCACGATGCTGCACGATCCTGAAGTATTACTGCTTGACGAACCGACTTCGGCCATGGACCCGCAGAGCGCACGGCTGGTGCACGATACTTTGCTGCAACTGCGCGATCAACGCCGCGGCATCATTTTGTGCACGCATAATCTGGTGGAAGCCGAGATGATGGCCGATCACATCGCCATTATACGGCGCGGGCAGATCGTAGCGGAGGGATCACCGGCGGAGTTGAAGGCGCAGCTGCTGGGCAAGCCGTTGATGGAAGTGCGTTTCACGCAGCCGCTGAATGGCACGCTGCACGCGCTGCATGAACGGTTGGAGGTGGAAAGCCACGGCGAGACGTGGATGCGTTACTGGTCGAGCGATCCCGTCAGCGACAATCCGCGTTTGCTGCACTGGTTGTCGGAGCAGAAAGTGGATGTGGTGACGTTGAGTGAAGTGCCACGCAGCCTGGAAGAAGTTTATCTGCGCGTGGTTGAACAGCCGATCGGGCAGGGGAGTTAGCGATGGCCGCTATTACTGCAAAACGTTCGACCGTCCAGGCTACCCGCATCAGCTGGTTCAGCGGCATGGGCATGATCGTGCGGCGTGAACTGCGCGACACCTTCCGCGATTGGCGCATGATCACACCGATTGTCTTGTTGACTTTGTTCTTCCCAGTGTTGATGACGTGGACGGCGGGCGTGGCGCAAACCTTCGTCGATCGCTTTGGCACGCCACTGATTGCCGAACGGTTGATCCCGTTCCTCATGTTGATCGTCGGCTTCTTCCCCATGTCGTTCTCGCTCGTTATCGCGCTGGAGGCTTTCGTCGGCGAGCGTGAACGCAAGAGCCTGGAGCCGCTATTGTCCACGCCGTTGACCGACGGGCAGTTGTATGTGGGCAAAATGATCGCATCGTTGGTGCCCGCGCTGATGGCGGCGTTCCTGGGCATCGGCGTGTATCTCACCGGTCTATTTGTGTTTCGCGGCTATCTGCCCCCGCCGATCTTGTTGATTCAGGTGCTGGCGTTGACGACGATGGAAGGCGTGGTGATGGTGTCGGGCGCGGTGGTGGTTTCGACACACGCTACCAGTGTGCGCGCGGCGAATCTGCTGGCATCGTTCATCATCATCCCCATGGCGCTGCTGGTGCAGGTGGAAGCCATCCTTCTCTTTCAGGCCATTTACGATGCGATGTGGGGCATCGTGCTGGTCTTGATCGTCGTGGCGTTGATCTTGATTCGCATGGGCGTGCAGCTCTTCAATCGCGAAGAACTGCTGGGCCGCGAGATCGATTCGATCAACTTGCGCGGAGTTTTCCGGCGCGCGGGGCAATACTTTGTGGCGGTTGAGCCGGGTGAAGCGCGCACGCATTTCAACCCGATCGGCCTGTATCGCTATCACGTCCCGGCGATGCTGCGGCGTACGAAGAATGCCATCCTTACGATCATGGTGGCGCTGGTTGTGGCTTCGGTGGTCGCGTGGGTGTGGGGCAGTCAATTCAGTCTGCCGCCTGGCACACTTAACTTTAGCAATTTGAACAGCGACTCATTCAACAACGTGACGGTGGGTCTGCTGCCTTCCTTCTCGTGGCCGGCGGTGTGGTGGAACAATATTCGCGCCGTGTTGTTGTACTTTGTGACCGGCCTGTTCTCGTTTGGATCGATCGCCGTCGTGTTGATCATTGTGCCGATCGCTCCGGCGGCTTTTGTGGCTGGCTTGATCGGCAACACCGGTTTCAACCCGATCGTGTTTCTGGCGGCCTTCATTCTGCCGCACGGCATCTTTGAGCTACCGGCCGTCATCATCGGCGCGGCGGCGGCCTTGCGCCTGGGTGCGGCCCTTCTGCAGCGCAGTTCCACGTTGAGCGTGGGCGAAGGCTGGTGGCTGGCGCTGGTCGATTTCGTCAAACTGCTGATCTTCGTGGTGATTCCCCTGTTGTTGATCGCCGCGATCTTTGAGGTGCACGTCACGCCGAGGATAGTTTGCGCGGTGTATGGCTGTGGAGGATGAATGAAGAACCAGGCTTCTCAACAAGAGAAGCCCAGTTCATTATACTTCACACGGGCATAAATTGCGCTTTTTCAAACAGTTGGAATTTTAAGGTCAACAGCGTGTCTA
>PMCF01000292.1:22440-25968 GCA_003154115.1 Anaerolineae bacterium | reverse complement strand
CCCCTCACGGGACGCGGCCTGCAGGTCTTCACGGGTGGTTAATTGGGTAGGCGTCTTGTTGTCAATTATCGATGGTGTTTTTATAATTCACAGTAGAAGTTCTTAATAAATTCGTTAAGGCTGAATAGTTACCACTGCGTTGCGAATGGCTTCTCGAAACACTCGATACAGCGTCACCTGCACCTCGACGGACACGGCTCGTTCCACGTCGGCGGCCAAATCAGTCTGGATCGTGATGGGCGTATCGCGGCGCGTCCGATCGATCCAGGCCTGGAGCGACGCGATCAAACCTTGCTGCACGAGCAGTTCCGGCGCGCGCAGGTAGCTCATCAGATCGCGCAGCTGACTGGCCTCGGCGCTGATGCGATCCTGCCAGTGTTCGATCTCGGGCGCTAGCTCGCCCTGTCGTTCGCGCAGATCATCCAGGTTGTAAGTCAGAACCAGCAGAAATTGCAGGATCGTATCGTGCAGTTCGCGGGCGATTTTGCGCCGCTCGTTTTCCTCAGCTTGCAGGATCAGGTGCGGCATCGCTTGCAGGCGCGCCCAGTGACGCGCGTTCAGGATCGCCAGTGCCAGCTGTCGGGCCAGAATGCCAATCAATTGCACATCCTGCTCGTCATATACCTCACCCGTCCAGCGCGGCCCCAGCCCCAGCACGCCCACCGCCTGCCCGCTTTCCACCAGCGGCACCCATAAGTCGACGGCGTTAGCAGGGTCCGACCTAAGCAAAACACGATACGCTGTCGCGCCGGGCAGCGTGGCATTGATCGGGTTCGGTTGCGCCTGCAAGTAGGCGCTAAAATCCGGCGGAGGATCAATTGAATCCACGACAATTCCTTCACGAAATCGATCGAGCTGCCGGTGATCGGCATCGAATAGCCAGACGCTAACGCGCTCCACATCCAGATCAGCCTGAAGTGCCTGTCGGGCTTCTAACTGTAGCACCTCGATCGGATGCACTCCGCCCACGCGTTGACTGAAGCGCGTCACCACTTGATAGTCCAGTGTCTCACGACGCAGCAAGCGGGTGAAGAACGACGTTGGTCCACGGCGCACTTCTAGCGCCAGGCCCGTCAGCAGCGCCGTGACCAAAATGGGCAGGAAACCCGTGATCGATCCCAGCGCCAGATAGACCAGATTGGCGATCAGCACGCAGCCGATCACGACCAGCAGCACCGTTAGCGTGCGGGCTTTTGAGGCGAAGAGTTGATAGCGCAAGATCGCATAAGCCATGATGCCGACCATGCCCAGCCCCAGATACGGCGCGTAGTGAATGTAGCGAAACGCGGCATTGAAAAAGAAGAACGCGATGTAGGAGATCAACAGCCCGATGGATAGTGTCACACCTGCCAGGATCAAGCCGGTCTGGTGACGGACCCGACGCGAGGACGTGGCGCGCCAGGTCCACACCAGGCTGATAAAGCCCCACGATATAGCCAGCACACAACTGACGGCGACAAAGAGGCCAAACGGCCAATCGAGTGCGACGCCGATGGGCTGGTCGCTCATCACATACGCCACAATTCCCACGAGCGAAAACAGACCAGAGAGGAAGTAGTAAGGTCGACTTACTCGACGGGTCAATGCCATCAACCGAGGCTGATCTGTAAGCAAGCCAGTCAGGTGGAAGAACACAACACCGAGCAGAGGCATCCAAGGCACAACCATCACCAACGCCACCAGCCGCGTATCTGCAAACAGAGCGGAAAAACGTCCCGCGTAACTTTCATTCATCGCCAGTCCGGCGACGATGGTGACGAACAGCGTGAAGACGAGGTTGATTTCCGTCTCGGGATTGGCGCGATAAACCACCCAGCCGATCGCCAGCAGGCCCAGACCCAGCAGAAAAGACGGCAAGAAGACTTCCGCCAGATTGACGAGTGTAAACTCGATCAAGGGGACGCCGGGCACAGTGATGAACGCGCCTGACCGATCAACTAAAAATTCCAAGAAGACAGGTCGCGCGCCGTCAAATCGCTCGCGGAACAGCGTAAAGTATTCCTTTCCGCCTTGAGGACACGTGATGCTAGCATAGCGCGGATCCAAGCCATAGACGACAGAATCCGGGCTGGGCTGATAGCCGTCGATGCAGAGAATGCGGTCATTGACTTGCAGCTTGCCGGGGTCAAGCCCTGGCCAATCGGACGGCGTGGCCCAACTGACGGCCAATAGCTTGAGCTCTTTACGCCACATCAATGAGACCCCAGGGAAAGGCTGGCCTAATGCCAGGGCCAGGCGTACACCACCCAGAAAGCCGCCCAGGAGCATCAACAGCATGAGCGCGGGCAGTGCACGCTGCACGAGACGCCGGGACCGAGCTGGCGAGCGCCCATTGGAAGTGGTAGCAGTCATAGTCACCCAACCGGGCGGCCAGGCGAATGGTTATCCAGCTTATGCAGGCAATGCAACAGATACACCTTCGCCAGTAACGCCGACTGGTTAAACCTTGAATCGATTCCCCGCAGACAAAGTTTCTCGTAAATCGTGCCCATATGGCTGTCCACGGTTTTGACGCTGATCGCCAGATCGTGCGCGACTTGCCGGTAGGTTAGACATTGACCCACCGTTTCAAACACGCGCCATTCGGGTTTGGTGAGTGTTGCCAAATTATCAAGCGCGGCCAGCACACAGCCGCGTTCGTCATCCGCCAATGTTTCGACCGCCAGATCGAACGCGGTCTTGCGCGTCGTCTGCACGCCAGACGCGATCTCCAGCGCCGATAAGTCTCCGGCGACTTTGCGAATGGCATCCAACAACTCTTGCGGCTTGGACCCTTTGAGCAGATAAACAATCCGGCGGTGGCCGTCCATGAACAACTGGACGACCTCAGGCCCCCGATCAGCATAAGCCGATAGGAAGACGATACCCACTTGAGGAAGCCGCTCGCGCAATTGCCGGGCGACCTCAATCCCCACGTGCCGATCGAAATTGGCGCGTTCACCGGCGCGTTCAGGCAAAACGATATCGACTATCGCCACATCCGGTCGGATGGCATCGGCCGCGCTCAACGCCGCCTCCAGGCAATCTGCTTCGGAAACGGCCATGTCGCGCTTGATTAGATAATCGCGCACGGCGCTGCGAACTGACCAGTCATCTTCCACCAACAGCACTTTGAGCTGTTGACTCATCTTGGACTCCTACTGTAGGCGCATTGCTTGCTAAAAGCAACGGGGATTGTACTGACGCACGTTAGGGACTTTCCCTGATCTGGACTTTATCCATTTGAAAGAAACACCAGAGCAGGTAATCTGGGCATATCTTCACTACGAGGCTTGCTGCTGCCGACCCTGCCCGCGGACTATCTTAGCATATTGGTGGTCTTTGCGCCGCTCGTGTCCAAACACTTCTGGACGGACGCTGAATCGGCCAAGGGCATGTTCGGTATGGTGACGGTGCTGGTGATTGAAGAATAACGGCCAGCGCAATAGAGGAATAACAAACGCGCCTCGATCAGTTGATCGAAGCGCGTCGCTTTTGCGGCTATCTGCAATACCACTAAAAGTACCCCTGTTGGGAATTGAACCCAAG
>PMCF01000292.1:0-22387 GCA_003154115.1 Anaerolineae bacterium | reverse complement strand
AGGGAGAGGGATTCGAACCCCCGGTAACCACAAGGGCTACAGCGGTTTTCAAGACCGCCGCCTTAAACCACTCGGCCATCCCTCCGTTTTCGTGATGGCCACGCAAGGATGCACGAGCGTGAATGCGCGTATCCGCGCGCGCGAGAGTATACCACGCGCCACAAGGGCTGTCAATTGTGAGGTGGTTTTTCCAGCAATTTTCATTTGGGATCAACGCTCTCGCTCCGCTGCACGTGGTCATATCCGGCGGTCAACAACGCTCGCGGAGCGTGTGACCATCCATCGCGAGCAGGGTAGGTTAGATTGAGAATTGCTGGCCCGATCGATACAGCTGGCCCAAACGGCGATAGTAACGATAGCCAAAGTAATAAGCCAGCAGCAACGACAAGCGCAGGCCGTGCCTACCGTCCTGATAGCCTTTGAGCGTGACAAAACGCCACCAGAAATGTTTGAGGGTCATATAGTACGGCGAGTAGAACTTGCACTTCTCGCCGCGCCGATAAAGATTCAGCGCTTCGAAGTCGATGCGGAAAGTTTGCTTGGCGCGGAACTGCGCGATCGTCTCGTAGTTGTAGTGAATCAAGGGATGTTGCAGGTCGCCCGCTGGACCATCCAACACGACGATCTCCGAAGCGGGCCGATCA
The DNA here is from genome assembly GCA_003154115.1 of Anaerolineae bacterium. Classification (GTDB taxonomy): domain Bacteria; phylum Chloroflexota; class Anaerolineae; order Fen-1058; family Fen-1058; genus Fen-1058. Next base: position 21,743 of record PMCF01000292.1, on the reverse strand, counting down.
TAGCGCGCGTGACCGCGCTTGAGTAGACGCATTTGATAATCGGGCCAGTATCCCGCGCCGCGCGTGAGTTTGCCGAAGAGATAATTCTGGCGCGGCACATTCCAGCCGACGATTTCTCCAGACCCGTCTTCAGGAGTCGAGGCTTTAGCCGGATCTGTTACGGGCAACCCGGCTAAAGCCTCGACTCCTGCAATTCCTCTGATTTCCTCGGCCAGTTCCGGTGTGGCCCGTTCATCGGCATCGACGAAGAAGATCCACTCGGCTTCGACCGCATCGAGCGCCGCGTTGCGCTGCGCAGCATAATCGCTGAACGGATGCTGCAGCACTTCAGCGCCGTGCTCGCGCGCGATGTCGCACGTCCGATCGGTGCTGAACGAATCGACCACCACGCGCCGCTCGGCCCACGCCAGCGAACCCAGGCATTCGCCGATGTGCCGTTCTTCGTTCTTAGTCAGGACAATCGCCGCCAGAAGAGATTGCTGATTGCTGACTGCGAAGCGTCCCTGTGGGATTGCTGACTGCGAAGCGTCCCTGTGGGATTGCTGATTGAGAAGCACGACCTGTTAACCTCCCACTACCTCTTTCGTCCTTCGTCCTTTGTCTGCCATCCGCCGTCACCCGTCCACACGTCGACGATCTTCTCGCACGCCGCCTTCATCTCCGGCGAGGCATCCCGCCTCTTGCGCTTCATCCCGGCGATAACAATCCGCCGCGCCAGCGACATCGACGCAAACTGCGGATGTTTGGTATGCAAACGATAGCGCGAGGTCCACAACTTGACGAAGGATTCGACCTGCACTTGCGACGTGCTCTGGCCGCTGTGATGAACGATGCGCGCCGCCGGTGCGCACAGATTCTTCCAGCCGGCCTCTTTGAAGCGCGCGGCCCAATCGATCTCTTCGCAGTACAGCGCAAAGTCCTCATCGAAGAGGCCCACCTGTTCGATCGCCTCGCGCCGCAGCAGCATCACCGCGCCCAACGGTGTATCGATGTCAAACGGCTTGCTGCCCTCGAACAACCGGCGCGGATAACGGCCATTCAACCGCGATTCGTAGAGGCGCCCCGGCACCGGAAACAGATCGATGTAGAGCTGACCTAACCCCGGAAAATGAAAGGCGCTGTGTTGAAATGAACCGTGACCGTAGGACAGCCGCGAGGTAACGATGGCACAATCGGGATGTGAATATAGGGTATCCAGTAATATCTTGATCGCGCCGGGTTGAACTTCAGTATCAGGGTTGAGTAAAAGACACGCCGCCGGATGCAGCGCCGGATTATCCGTCCCAAACCCACAGGCGCGTAATCCCAGATTGTTGCCGCCCGCAAAGCCGAGGTTATCTTCACGCGCGATCAACTCCACACGCGGAAACTGCGCGCGGATCACCTCTGGCGTCCCATCACGTGAGGCGTTGTCGACCACGATCACACGCGCGACGAGGTGTGACGCATCCAGATCGGCCAACAATGAGGATAGACAGCGCGCCAATAATTCGCGGACGTTCCACGAAACGATGACGACGCCTAAGGCCGGTGAGGTCATAGGGACGCCCTAGAAACCGAGTTTCTAAATGGTGCATGCTGACTCATGGCTCATCGATCGTGATGGACTGCGGATCGACGCGGTTGTTGATCGCCGCGATCTCTACATCTTCGTGAATCAGTCCGGCCCAGAAGGACAATGGATCGCGCGGCGGCTTCTGGGTGATCTTGATGCCGCCCGTGATCTGCGCCTTCTTGCCTGGATCTAAATAGTAGTAGGTCTTTCCGCCAATCTCCCTGACGGTCAGATCTTCGGGCTTACCCACCGCCCAGCGGAACGGATAGTTGCGTGGGCTGGTGTCGAAGTCGATGCCCACGCGCCACGCGCCCGATTCTTCCGCAAAGCCCGGCACGTTGTAGTTTTGATCGAGGTTATACACGTAACCCGGATTAGGCCCGCTGGTGCGAATGGGCACTGCGCCATAGTTTTCCACGGTGAGCGTGAAGTACAACGTATCGCCGACCAACAACGATGCCTTTGAGAAATTCACGGTACCATCGACAATTTCCGCCTGCGGGATGCCGCCCTCCTTGATGGTTAACGTATCGGTCGTCACCACTCGCTGGCCGATGGCATCTTCAGCCTGCACAGTCACGACATAGGTTCCATCGGGCGGGGGGTCGGCGCCTAGATCGATCCCGGCATCATAATCATATTCATGCAGGCCCGCCTCGCCCGACTTGCGCGCCGCGCCTTCTTTCTCTTGCAGCAAGAACGACGCACACACCAGCGTGGGATTGTCCGGCGGTGGTGTATCCGAGCCATTACACAACACATTTTGCAGCGTAGTCACCAGGGTAGCCGGTTTGGGCAAGTACACATTGATCGTCACACGGTCGGAGATGCTGTCCTGATTGGGCGTTAACTCTTTCGGATCGATCGTGAACTTGGTGATCTGCAGCGGCGTCTTATCGCCGTCGCGCACATTCAGCTGGCCCTGCGCCGATTGAGTCTGCCCGCCCTCAGCGGTCGCTTCGATCGCCCATGTATAGTCGCCATCAGGCAGCAACTTACCATCGAGCACGCCGCCAAACAGCACGTCGTACACCCCCGGCGTACGCGGCTGATTTTGCCGGAAATAAGTGCGTTGGCCGTTCGCCTCCTGCACATAGATCGACACGTTGGCCTGGCGGCTCAACTCGTAGTGAATGGCGGTCACGTCCTGCACGCCATCCCCGTTCGGCGAAATCGTGTCCGGCGCAAAAGACGCTTTCGACAACAACTCACGCGAGCCGCAGGCCGACAAGACCATTACCGCAGCAAGCAACACAGCACTTGAAATCAAACGGCGCATCAAACCTCCACCTTTCAACTTCAAATCTCCAACCTCAAGTTTCAAGCGGACGGCAGTCTAACGGAAGCGGTATGAAGTGTCAAGCCGTGAGGACAGTGGTAAGATGGAATAAAGCGAAACGGAATACGCACCACGCACCACGATGCAGGCACATTCCGTATTGCGTGAAAGAGCCTTCAGATGAGAACCTATCCAGACGCCCTGGCCTATCTCAACCAATTCATCAATTACGAACGAACCCAACCGCAGCATTACGCGCCGGAAACGCTGAGCCTCGATCGGGTCAACCACCTGCTCGATCGGTTGGGGCGGCCCGATCGAGCCTATCGCGCGATCCACATCGCGGGCACCAAAGGCAAAGGCTCCACCGCGGCGATGATCGAATCCTGTCTGCGCGCCGCCGGTTATCGCACTGGATTCTACACCTCGCCGCATCTGCACACCTTCCGCGAACGGATGCGGGTGAATAACGAATTCATCGCGCGGGAACAATTCGCGCAGCTGGTAGACGAAATCGAGCCGCACGTCGCGGCGGTCGAAGGTCTGACGTGGTTCGAGATCGTCACGGCGATCGCGTTTCTCTTTTTTGCCCGATCGCAGATCGATGTGGCCGTGTTGGAAGTGGGTTTAGGCGGTCGCTTCGATGCGACGAATGTGGTCACGCCCATCGTGTCGGTCATCACGTCGTTGAGCATGGATCACATGAATTTGCTGGGCAACTCGATCGAGCAGATTGCGTTCGAGAAGGCGGGCATCATCAAGCGGCGCGTACCCGTGGTCAGCGCGCCACAAGTGCCCGAAGCCGTGGAGGTGATTCGGCGTGTGGCAAGAGTGAGAGGCGCGGAGTTGATTGTGCCTCACCCCCCGGCCACTGCCGCAACAAGCACGGCATCTGCGGCCTCTCCTGAAATCGAAACGCTGCGCGTGATTTCAGGAGAGGGGGAGGCGCAGCCGGGGGTGAGGCTTCCTCTCCTCGGCGCGCATCAACTTCTCAATGCGAGTGTAGCCGTGACTGCGTTGCACATGGCGCATCAGCGCGGGTTGGCGGTCAGTGATGAAGCCATTCAGCATGGATTGGCAACGGTGCAGTGGCCCGGTCGACTTGAAGTGTTGAGCCGCACGCCGTTACTCGTCGTGGATGGCGCGCACAACGGCGATTCGGCGCAGAAATTGGCGCAGGCGCTGCGCGACGTTTTTCAAGTCGAGAAGTGGACGTTGATCATCGGGATTTCGGCGGACAAGGATATTCCCGCCATTCTCGCTGCTTTACTCCCGCTGGCGGAAAAGGTGATCGTCACGCGCGCGACCAATCAACGGGCCGCGAATATCGAAGCGTTGGGGGCGCAGGTAGCCGATCGGGGTTACGCACCAACGTTAGCCGCAAGTGTGGCCGACGCGGTGGAAATCGCGCTGCACGATCAGTTGCCCATCATCATCACCGGATCGCTATTCACGGTGGCCGATGCGCGCGAAGCGTGGTTCAAACGCAGCGGTGTACCGATCGAGAAAGACGAATAAAAAAGCCCGGACTCTTGAGGAGTCCGGGCTTGAGGTTCAGCGCCGCGTTAGCGGTAGATAGACGAATGGACCATTGCGGACGAACGTGTACGGCACGCCATGGTTGACGGCCAGGGCCACGTTGCCCGATGGATCGACGGCTTGCACAAAGTAATCGATCGGCTCGTTGATGGTGGGCACTTTTCCGGTAGCCCAACCCGTGGCGGGATCATAGACCAGATCGAGACTGGACCACGTGTTGCTGCTGAGGCGGCGATAGGTCATGGTGACGCGTGCGATCGATCCACTGTCGTCACTGGCGCGGACCTGGAAGACGAGATTCTTGGTGATGCTGACCGCTTCGGTCTCCCAGATATTGGGCGCCAGAAAATCGGTGGAAGTGAACGGCGCCCGATAGACCACGAAGTTCAACTTGTTATACAGCCGCTCGGTGCCGATGGCTGAGGTCGGGCCATTGGCGCGATATTGCCCCGGCACGACGACGAGTTCCTCACGCGATTGCCCATCGATCGACAAGAAGCGATTGAGACTGCCCAGCACGGACGGATACCATTCCAACGTGGGATAGAGCGGTTCGGGAATGTTGACTTCATCGGTAACGATGCGCGCTACCGTCGGATCGAAGTTAGGCGCATCCGTAAACGAACCACCCACCAGCAGCACGCCATGTACGATAGTGCCCGGCCGGTGCACGTCGACGCTGGTGCGCGGTTGGACCGGCCGGCCAGCGGCCACTTCGTAATCATTTTCGCCGGCGATCTGATAGAACTGGCCGGTGCTGGTGGTGATCGGTACAAAGGTAAAGGTCAGACTGATATTTTCCGTCGGGCCGGCGACAGCCGATTGATCGGTAACGGCCGCCGGACGACCCGGCGCAACGGTCGTCGTGATCGGCATGTTCACGCGCAGCATGGGCAGGCCGTACAACGTCGCGATGCCCAACACCTTCTCATCGTAGTTGCTGAATGATCCAGTGGGAATGGTGTTGTAGTAACGCTGCTTGGCGCGCAGCAAAGCCCGACCGATCGTCTGCGGCCCTTCGCCCCAATAACCTAGCTCTTCGGTATAGTTCGCCATCAGGCGTTCTGAGTACGCGATCAGATCCGAATCGCCGTAACCGAAGCCGGTGTTGCCGATGAATGACGCCCGCTGGCGCACGAACGATTGCGCCCAGTCGGTTCCATGCTGCAAGTCCGGCATGTTCTCGTCCGGCACATTCAAGCCGGAGTGACAGCCCACGCTATAGATCAGACTGCCGTTGTAGTTGGTGGGCTCAGGACCAATCTGTGTGGCGAAGATGTTATTCGCATCGTTCGGGAAGAAGCGATAGTGTTCGAAGTGCGAGTTGAGTGACGCGATGCCAAAAGCGGTCGGGCCACGGAAGAACGCTGCTGCAAAATCGCTAGCGGTCCAGGTGTTATTGATCAACGTCGTGAGCGCGCTGATCCCCTGTCCGTGCAGCGTGTTGCTGATCGCCGTCGCTTCGTCGATTAAGAAATCATAGCCGGTGACGATCGCGTTCTGTGGCGCGATGACGGGTCGCACGGCATAGGCATCCAGCGCCGTGGCAATCTCCGAGGGTTTCTCCACCAGGCGGCCCAGCGCCACTTGCGGCAAATACAACTCGCGGCCTTTGAAGGGCAGCGGCAGCAGCCCGGCATAGTAGTCGTCGCTTAAGAAGTAACGCAGGCTCAACGCCGACGACAGAATCGTCGTGTAAGCCGTTGGCGCGTAATAACGCTCGTTGGCAAACAAGGCATCATCGCGCACCCGCTTGAACGGAATCATGCGATCGTCGCCGACCAGGACGAGGTACTGCCAGTTGGGATACGCCGGGGCGACATGGTACAGCAGCTGTTTGATGCTCGACGCGACGTAGTTAGCGGCCATCGGATTACCCGGCTGCGTGTTCCAAATGTCGTAGGCCGCGTTGAGCTCGGGATAATCGGATAGATTGATCACCACGCCATTCACGTCGGGCTGTGCAGCAAGCGTGTTGAGCTTGGCCACCAGGTTCGTCGACGTGATCGTATCGGCGCCGGTGTAGAACTGATTGAAGCGCGCCGAGTCGTACAAGATCAACGTGTGCTTATTCGGATCAACAGCGGGTACCGGCGCTGTAAAACTCGTCGGAACGGGAACCGTGATCGGTTCATAGAGCGACACGGGCGGAGCCACGTCTACCGTCAGCGTGAACAGCTTGCCCACCGTCTGTGTAATGTTTCCGATCACGGCCAGGTAATAGGGCCCGGCTAATTCATGGACGTTTTGCACGATCTGCTCGTCCGCGTTCAGTGGATGGGCGGACAGCGCTATCAGATCGCCCACGTTACCGAGTTGGCCCACATTGCCTAACTGGCCGACGTTGCCGAGCTGCCCGACATTGCCCAATTGGCCGACGTTGCCCAACTGGCCGAGATCGGCTAAGTCGCCCACGTTACCGAGTTGGCCCACATTGCCCAACTGACCGACGTTGCCCAATTGGCCCACGTTGCCTAATTGACCCACGTTACCCAACTGGCCCAAGTCGCGCAGCTGGCCAGTCTCTTCGTCGATCGCTGGAGTAAACAGATACAGATCGTAATCTTGCGCCAAGCCGCTCAGCGTGGCCGTGAGCGTGGAATCAGGTTGAGCGATAACCACTTTATACCAATTGATTCCAATTTTGGCCGACGTTGATCCAGTGATCGGAACACCGGGGACGATCGGATGCGCCGTCAAACGTGGATTGACATTGACATTGCCATTGCGCACATGGAAGACGTAGCGCCCCGGCACATTACTATCTGCCCTGTGATAAATCAACCCTGTCAGGCGATTAGAATCCAGAAAATACCCCGGTATCGCCGAACCCGGAACCTCAAAAAACGTTCCAGGCTGGGTAGTGCCGTTGGAATAACCTATGCGCGCCGAAGTGCCGCCCAGGCCGCCGCTGCCGCCACTGGCATTGCCGGTCTCCCACTGGATTGAATCGTAATTAAACTCAAAGTCAAAGTTGCCGGGGCGAAGGTCGGAGCGATCGATGATGATCAACTGGAAGGTATTCAACTTGTCGACACTACTATTGAAATATCCCACGTGCGGCCAGTTTACGCCAAAGGCAGGATGTCCATCCACCGTGCCGGCGCCGTACGTCACCACTCCCGATCCAGTGCCGGTTGTATCCACATCGGCCCAAAACGGCGCCAGGATTTGGCGGTTCAGGCTGGTCAAATCGCTTGGCGTGAACTTACTCAAATAGGCGTCAAACGTCACGTTTCCATTGTTGTTGACGTAGAGTTGGTTGAAATTCAGGCCAAAGAAATCCACCTTGAACCCCAACGGCACCGGACCGAATGAACTATCGTCATTGGTCGTCAGCGCGTTGGTATCGAAGCCCGGTCGGACAGCGGTCGCCTGCGGCGCACTCACCGGGCCGAGCGCCGCCACACTCGCTGGATGCGCCGCATCAGCTGCGGCTTGCACTCGGGCAGGTTGCAGGCCGATCAACACCAGCAACCCGATTACGACAAACAGCGCCGGAATGATGCATAGAGATATTCGCACGGTCTTCATGTTGTCCTCCTTCTGGTGATCACACCTGTCGATGCGGTGGGCTACCTGGAAATGTCCTTTCCCAGATAGCAGATAACGGTTTTCGAACAGACGGCAATGGGATCTATGGCGTCCCCGTTTGCTGATTTAACGTATAAGCTGCTTGCAGATCAAGTTGCGCGTCCAGGCGCTTGAAGACCTCCAAACAGTGTGCCAGCTGGGTCGCCGCTTCTGCGTCTTGCCCTTGGGCGCGGCAAACTTTGACCAGGGCCAGACGAGTCCGCGCGGCTTCATAGGTATCGTGCGCTTCTTCTAAAGCATACAGACTAGCGCGCAAGCACGTTTCGGCCTCTGACCAACGTTGTTGAGCGCTGAGAATCTCGCCTAACACACGCTGCGCAGTGCCTTCCCCGCTGCGCATCGTCAACTCACGGGCCAGCGTTAAAGCCTGCTGCGCCTGGGTTTCGGCTTCGGTAATCTCTCCTAACGACAACGCCGCTTCCGCCAAATGCCGATACAGTTCCGGCAGAAAATCGCGCGACTGAGTCCGCTCGAAGTAATGCAGGCTGGTATACAAGTGATCGCGCGCCGCTTCGCTTTCGCCCCGCCGGAGGTAGGTGGCGCCCAGATTGTTGTGGAGCGCGCCCAGCACGTATTCTGATCCACCAATCCGCGCGAGTGATTCCAAAGCACTGTGATAATAGTCGAGCGCTTCATCGAGGCGGCCCTGATTGAGCGCGATGCCGCCCAGGTTGTTTTCAGCGAACGATCGGTTGTACACGTCCCCCAATAGATTGAACGCCTCCCGCGCGCGGCGATAATTCTCGTCGGCCAACTGCCAGCGTCCCGTATCGAAGTAGGCGTTCGCCAACTGATTCTGCGCGATGGCTTGCCCTTGAATATCCCCCGCGCGTTCGTATAACCCGTAGGCCGCCTGAAAGTCTTCAATCGCCATGGCGCTTTGGCCCAACAACCGCGTCAAGTGACCCAGCAAATTGTAAGCGCGCGCGACGACGGTGAGCTCATCAAAGTGTTCGGCGATCCGCAGCGCGTGCTGGCAATGTTCGAGCGCCTGATCGTAGTCACCCTGGCGTGAGTAGATCAAGCCGGCCGTAATCAACAGCTCGGCGGCGTCGGCCGTTTCGCGGCCCGCTAAGACTTCCAGTCCCTGCCGCACCCATTCCAGCGCGGTAGGATAATCGCCGCGCAACTCGTACAGGCGCGCCAGCCAGCGGCACACATGCGTCTGCGCGTCGGCATCCTGAAGTTCGATCGCCAAATCGCGCGCCGTGTTCAGCTGCTCCAACGCTTGATCGTATTGCCCCGTCATCGTAAACAGTTCGCCGAGGTCAGTGTGGATCGCTAGACGTTGGGCCAGCGTCTCGGCGGGTGGAAGTTGCGCCGCGCAGTGCTGCGCCTTGGTAAAGTGATCGATCGCTTCATGGTTGGCAAACAACCGTTGGGCCTGCCGCCCCGCTTCGATCTGATACTTCAACGCGCGCGGCCAGTCTTGCCCGGCATAGGCATGATGGGCCAACAGGGCCACCTCACCGGCGGAACTCTGCGGCTCCGAGCGGTTGGTTTCCAGATACTGCGCGATCTTGCGGTGATATTGGCGGCGCGTGCGGGCCAGTAAACTTTCGTAGCATACCTCCTGCATCAGCGTATGCTGAAAAGCATAGATCAGATCGGGGAGGCGTTGATCCTCGCGTACGATCTCGTTCTGCTGCAAACGGATGAGGCAGGGATTCAGCGCGATTTGTCCCGGCTCGATAACATGGGCCAACACCGCGTAGGGGAACGAGCGGCCTACCACCGAAGCGACCTGCGCCGTTTGCCGTGGGGGTTCCTCCAACCGATCGAGACGCGCCATCATCACGCCCTGCAGCGTATCGGGCACCGCCAGCTCACCCACCTCTTCACGAATCTGCCAGACGCCATACTCATCGTGCGTTAAAGCGCCTTTCTCAATGAACGTGCGCAGCACTTCTTCCAGGTAGAGGGGATTGCCTTCCACGCGCTGCAAGATCAAATCGCGCACCGCCGGCGGCCACTGACTTAGGCTAATCAAATTGGTCAGCAATTGCTGCGTTTCGACGGGTGACAGACGCGCCAATTCCACTTCGGTGGTGCAGTGCGAAAATTCACGCGCGGCTTTCTCGCGCACGCGCCAGCAGCCTTTGTTTCGTTCGGCGCGATACAGCAACAGCCACATCACGGGCGCAAAGTCGATCAGCGACATCAAGTACTCCAACAGATCGAGCGAAGCCTGATCCATCCAGTGGATGTCGTCGATGGCCAACACCAGCGGAGATAACCTGGCTTGCCCTTCCAGCAAAGTGCGAATGGCGATGAAGGTGCGCCGCTGCAGCGCCTCGGCATTTAGATAGCGCACTTTTTCTTGCAGGGCATCCGGCAAAGGCAAGCCCAGGAAATTGGCCAGATAGGGCAAGTTGGCCTGCGCGACTTCATCCGACGCCCACGTTTCAACGGCGGCCCGCAACTTATTCCACCGGTCATTCGCATCGTCATCGGTTTCCAGGCCTAAGAGATGGCCGATGAGTTCCTGCATCGGCCGATAACTCACCGACTCGTAAAACGAGACACAGCGGCCTTCGAACCAGCGCACTGCCGATCGGGTGGTGGCCTCTTCCGCGCGCAGTTCTGCGCGCAGTTCCGCGGCCAGCCGCGATTTGCCCAGGCCCGCTTCGCCAACGATCGACACGATTTGCCCGCGTCCCGATCGGAGTTGCTCTAACGCCCCGATCAAGCGCTGCCATTCTGCCTCGCGGCCCACCAACGGCGAACGCAGACCCTCCAGTCCGCGCAGCGGCCCGGCGGTCGCGCGCAGGCTTGCGACGGAGAAAATCGCCACTGGATCGCTCTTGCCTTTCACGCGCACTTCGCCGCGCGGCGTGAGATTGAACAGGGCTTGTCCTTTGCGCTGCACCGAGCTGCCGACGACGATGCTGCCGCGCTCAGCCGCCGCCATCAAGCGCGCCGCCAGATTCACTTCGTCGCCCATGACGGTATATTCGCGCCGCCAGGCCGTACCCACATAACCGGCAAACACGGAACCAAAACTAATGCCCACTTGCTGCGTCAATTTCAAATCGGGCAGTCCCACTTGGGCGGGCAGCACGCCGCTCATTTCACGCAGGGCGGCTTGCATGTTCAACGCGGCGCGCACGGCGCGTTCGGCGTCGTCTTCGTGGGCGACGGGTGCGCCGAAGAAGGCCAGCAGCTTATCGCCGTGTTCTGCTAGATCGATCTTGTTGATCACACCCCCCAGTTGATGAATGGCTTGATCCATCCCGACGAAGTAAGTGTTCAAGGCGGTGGTGATGTCTTCTTCGCGGCCCGGGCCCAACCGATCGACCAACTCGCCCAAGCCGTGCACATTGGCGAAAGTTACGGCCACCAGACGATGTTCGCCTTCTTGCATCAACGCCTGTGGACTGGTGGCGATGCGCGCCAGCAAACCGACCGGTAGATACGGGGTAAGTGCATTCAACACTTTTACCGCGCGACGCAGACCCTTCAATGTAGGCGCGGGCAGCATCGTCATCACCGTGGGCGCGCGTTGAAAATCGCGCTTAGTGTCGATCTGCTCCACCGCCAGATACTGTTCCGTATTCTGAGCCGGGCGTAAACGGCACGGCACACTCAACGCCTCATGCAGCGCCTGATCGATCAGCACCTCGCCCGCGGCGGCGGCCCCTTCCGCCAGGGCCGTCGCATTCACGTCAGCGCCGAACAACGCGAACTCCATGTTTTCCGCATTACCCAGTTGCGCCGAGAAGAACCGTCCCTTGCGCAGACCGATCTTCATCCGCAGCGGGAACGTGCCTTGCGAGGTATGCATCTCGGCAAAATCGTGCATGGCATCCTGCATGCGCACGGCCGCTTGCACGGCGCGCTCGGCGCTGTACGGCTCCAGGAACAAGCCCAACAGCGCATCGCCGCCGAACTTGATCAGATGGCCGTCGTATTCGCGCAAAATGATCAGCATCGCGCCGAAGTAACGATTGACGATCGCCGTGATCTCTTCCGCCCCTTCCCGTCCCGCACGACTGAGCCGTTCGGACATGGCCGTGAAGCCGCTGATGTCTGAAAACAATAGGCTGCCATCGACGAACTGCCCGGCGGTTTTGCCCGGCACCGGATCGCGCAGGATGCGATCGACGATGTGCGCCGGGAGGTAAGTCGTGAGCGTATCGACGAGGTGATAGAGGTGATCGGTGGATTGCTTGACCAGCCGCGGCGGGGCGGCCAGATTGAGCTGCCAATCCTCGATCAATTCAACCGGCAAATAGGCGCGCAGCTGATCCAATTCACCGGGCGTGATCTGATCGTCGGCGGCCGCTAATTTCGTGCCGCATTGGCCGCAAAAAGCAAAGCCGCCGGGATTATCGAAGCCGCACTGCGGACACTTCATGCACTCACCTTAACATTGGCTCCTCACCGCGCAGACAAAGTGAGGCTTGGTTTCCAGATGTGCGCGCCATTCACCGCCAAGGTGAAGAGGCCGTCGTCGCCTTGGTCGCCGAGTTGGTTAAGATGATCACGGCGTTAGAAGCCTGCGTCCCAACGCTGGAGGATCAACAGGCCAAGCACAGTGGCAACAGCAGCAAACCGCCGTCCAGCGATGGACTCGCCAAGCCGCAGCCTCGCAGTTTGCGCCAATCGAGTGGCAAGCCCAGCGGCGGGCGACCGGGTCATCCCGGGCATACGCTGAAAGCCGTGGCACAGCCCCAGCACCCCCGGGTGCATGCCGTCGCCACGTGTCAGCACTGCCCAGCCGCGCTGGCTCAGGTGGCAGTCAGCGACTACGAAAAACGGCAGGTGTTTGACGTGCCGCTGGTGCGGGTGGACGTGACCGAACACCGGGCCGAAATCAAAACCTGTCTGCAGGGTGGCACTGTCAACGTCGGGGTGTTTCCGACCGAGGTCACGCAGCCCGTCCAATATGGGCCGCAGCTGCAAACCCAGGCGGTCTACTTCAATACCTACCATTTCATCCCGTTGGAACGCACGGCCGAGATCTTCAACGATCTGTACGAACTGCCGCTGACCGAAGCCGCCGTGCAGCAAGCCACCACGGAGGTGGCCCAGCAGATCACCCGGCGGTCGCGGCGGTGAAAGCCCAAGTGACGCAGGCGGAAGTTGCGCATTTCGACGAAAGTGGTTTGCGCGTGACGGGTCACTTGCAGTGGGTGCATGTGGCCAGTACCGATCGACTGACCTACTACGCCGTCCACCCCAAGCGCGGCCCGCTGGCGATGAATGCGCTTGGCATTCTGCCTGACTTCAAAGGCACGGCCGTTCACGATGCGCTCCCGGCGTATTTCCAGTACCCGGAGGCCACGCATAGTTTGTGCAATAGTCACCTGTTGCGCGAACTCCAATTCATCAGCGAGCGTTACCCGCAGGCCTGGGGGTCAGGCATGACGACGCTGCTCCTGGACATCAAGCACGCCGTCGACGAGGCCCAACCGCAGGCCGCAACCGACTTGATGTCCGAACGCCGCCAAGCGTTTGAGGCCCGCTACGCCGCGCTCGTCACGCAAGGTCTGGAAGCGAATCCCGCGCCTGCTCAAACCGAACCCCCGGTCAAGCGGCGGGGGCGGGTCAAACAAACCCCGCCCAAGAACTTGCGGGATCGGCTGAATGCCCATCCCCGCGAAGTGCTGGCTTTCATGTATGATTTTAAGGTGCCGTTTGACAACAACCAGGCCGAACGCGATCTCCGGATGGTGAAACTCAAACAGAAAGTCTCAGGCACCTTCCGAACGGTCGCTGGGGCGGAGCGGTTCTGTCAGATTCGCGGGGATATCTCGACCGCCCGCAAGAATGGCCAGCGTGTGAGCGCCGCGCTACAAGCGGCGTGGGCAGGTTCACCGTTCATCCCGGCCGCTAACTCAACTCCAGCGGCTGAAGCAGGCTGAGTAGTTACGAAAAGTCAGTCATTTTTGGATTTCCTATTCGCTTCGAGCCAGGCAATACCGGCTTCAATACTTTCGGATAGAGATAATGGGACCTGCATTGTAGTGAGTCGTATGGCAACGTTTCCAATCGCGCGCGCAAGTGGACTGGAAACCATCATTGTTACGCCAAAGAAAAGGTCGGAGGTGAGCCCTTCGGCGTAGTTGCGGCGCGACTCAGCGTCTTGGGCAAGCAAATTGTTCGCGATAATGACCAGCCCGCATTTCTTGCCCAGTTTTTGGGCATACTCTCGCAGGGCAACCACCGTGAGGCGCGACGTTTCGGCGGTATCCTTGAAACCTGACTCCGGCACAACGATGAGAATATCTTCCGCATTGGCAATCATCAGATCGTGGTGCGGAACGCTGCCAATTTTTTTCATGGTAATCGTCATGGGTATCTCTTCCGGTTTATTTAGGCCGCATGGTTTTGAGCCATTCGAAAGCTTTCTCTACGGAGTCAAACAGCTTCGTGGGCGCATTGGGACGAGTGAGTCCGAGGAAGAAACTGCCAAGGGCGCGCGAAAGAGCGTTTTCCACCACCAACCCTGCGGCAAAAACCAGTTTGGGATCTATTTCTTGATACGCTCGGCGCGCTTCGGCCTCCTGGGAGAGTATATTGGTCATGATGACCACACTGCCGATTTGCTTTCCCAGGGAACGGGCATACTCATGGAAAAAAGCTACATTTTCGCGCGCATCTTTGGCGTTGTCCATCGTGCCTGCCCGGGGAACAACGATCATGATATCCGGGTCGGATTCTGCGATATAAACAACCATGTTCGTTGTCTTGCCGATTTCTTTATATTGGGAAAAGTCACGCATGTACGCTCCTGAAGCAAAGAACTTGAACAAGACGGCTGGCTGGAAGGAGCAGAATTTTACTCACGTCTATCAGAGTGATAGATGGGATGTGGGTTTCCTTCCACATAGTTTAGCACAAATTCACGACTCTGTGGGTAACGGTTTCGTTTCGGTGCGGAGCGTGTAGCCATCCACCATGGGGGGCCAGGTCAAATTCAGAATTGCCCCAAACAACCCAGCCCATTTGGACATCTGTCCAAGATGTGCGAGAATACTCTCAACGCAGTTACTTAACTTGGAGGATCGTTGTTGAATCGTTCGCTGACTCAAAACTGGCTGAGTCCCTCAGCCATCACGGATTTTGGAACGCAGGCCCCGTCCGATTGGTTTCGCCCGGTCCAACGGCCCCGCTCGATGAGTGACATCATCGAAGCGCCGCTGCTGCCGGTGCGGGATACCGTGTTGTTCCCGCACATGGTCTCGCCGCTCTTTGTGGGCCGCGATCGCTCAGTCAAGGCGATCGAGGCGGCCCAGCTCAACCACGAATCGATGATCGTCGTCGCGCAACGCGACCCGGAAAATGAGGACCCGCAGCCGGAAGATTTCTATCGGATGGGCACCGAAGTGCTGATCGGCCGCGCGCTGCGCATGCCCGATGGCACCACCAGTGTTCTGGCACAAGGCCAACGCCGCGCCGAGATTTTAGATTTCGCGCAGACCGAACCATACTATCGGGTGCGCGTGCGCCTGATCGACGACCCGCTCGCCAAGCCCGCCTCCACCGAAGCGCTCATGCGCGCCGTACTCGCTCTGTTCGAGAAGGTGATCCAGTTCAATCGGGCGCTGCCGGAAGACGCCTACGTGTATGCCATGAATGTGGCCGAACCGGGTTGGCTGGCCGATCTGGTGGCGTCGACCATCGAGATGGATGTTTTCACGCGGCAAGAACTGCTGGAACTTCTGGATCCCAACAGCCGCCTGCAACGCCTCTCGATCTTATTGGCCAAAGAACTGGACGTGCTGGAACTGGAAGATCAAATCCACAACCGCGTTCAGCGTGAAGTCGATCGCGGACAACGCGAGTTCTATCTGCGTGAGCAGATGAAGGCCATTCAAACCGAACTCGGCGAAGGCGATCCGGTCGCGCGTGACATTGCCGAACTGCGTGAGAAGCTCACGGCGAAAGATTTGCCGCAAGAAGTGCAGGCCAAAGCCGATAAAGAACTGGAACGGCTGGGTCAAATGCCGCCGCAATCTCCGGAAACGGGCATCATTCGCACCTATCTGGATTGGCTGATCGATCTGCCGTGGAATGAGCTCTCACCCGATAACCTGGATGTGACCCACGCGGCCCAGGTGTTGGATGCGCAGCACTACGGATTGCCCAAAGCCAAAGAGCGTATCCTGGAATATATCGCCGTGCGCAAGCTGGCGGCCAACGAGATGCGCAGTCCCATTCTGTGCTTTGTCGGCCCGCCGGGGACCGGCAAGACTTCGCTGGGCAAATCGATCGCCGCCGCCTTAGGGCGCAAGTTCGTGCGCGTCAGTCTGGGCGGCATTCGTGATGAAGCTGAGATTCGTGGACACCGCCGCACCTACATCGGCGCGATGCCGGGCCGCGTCATTCAAACGATGCGCCGCGCAGAGACCGTCAATCCTTTGTTCATGCTCGACGAGATTGATAAGATCGGCAACGATTTTCGCGGCGATCCGTCGGCGGCGCTGCTGGAAGCGCTTGATCCCGAACAGAACAATGCTTTTAGTGATCACTATCTGGAAGTGCCTTACGATCTGTCGAAGGTGCTGTTTGTCACCACGGCGAATACGCTCGAACCGATCCCCCCTGCCCTGCGCGATCGCATGGAAGTGATCGAGTTTAGCGGCTACATCGAAGAAGAGAAAGTCGCCATCGCCAATCAGTTCTTGATTCCGAAGCAGTTGAAGGAGCACGGCCTCAAGCCCGATCAACTGCACATCGGCGATGCGGCGTTGCGCGGCATCATCCGCGAATACACCTTCGAAGCGGGCGTCCGCAACCTCGATCGGGAATTGGCCAACATCGCCCGCAAGACGGCGCGCAAAGTGGCCGAGAATCAACGCTACGCGCGCGCGGTCACGGCGGCCACCCTCGACAAATACCTGGGGCCGCCCAGGTATACCTTTGGCCTGGCCGAAGAACAAGATGAGATCGGGATCGCGACCGGCGTCGCCTACACTGAAGCCGGTGGCGACATCTTGCCGATCGAAGTGACGCTGCTGGACGGCAAGGGCAACTTGATGTTGACGGGCCAGCTGGGCGAAGTGATGCAAGAGTCGATTCAAGCCGCGTTGTCTTACACCCGATCGCGCGCCAAACAATTTAAGATCAATCTCGACAACTTCGAAAAGACCGACATCCACGTGCACGTGCCGGAAGGCGGCATTCCCAAAGACGGCCCGTCGGCAGGCATCACCGTGGCGACTGCGTTGATCTCCGCTTTCACACAGCGTCCCGTGCGGCGTGAGGTGGGCATGACGGGCGAGATCACCCTGCGAGGGCGCGTCTTACCGATCGGGGGGCTGAAAGAAAAAGTGATGGCCGCTCATCGAGCCGGGCTGAAGACGATGATCATCCCCAAGAAGAATCAAAGGGACATGGTCGAAATCCCGAAGAAGGTTTTGAGCGATCTGAATTTTGTGTTGGTCGATCACATGGATGAGGTCATCGAGCACGCGCTGCGCCCCGTGGTCAAGCGCAAACGGCGCACCAGCAAGAAGCCCGTAGCAAGAATCAAGAAGCAGGTGGCAGGAAGCAAGACAGGCAAGTTGTAACTCGCAGGAGGCAGACATGAAAAAGGCCAAGGAAGTGGCTGTTCACTATCAGACCAGCGTGACTCCACAGACAGCCACGATCCAACTGGATGCCTCTCTCGTTGCACAGCTACAGCAAGCGGCCGATTGGAAAGGTATCTCGCTGGAAGAAGCCGCGCATGAAGCAGCGCGTGATTACTTTTATCAGTACAGCTGCGAAAAAGTTGAAAAGGAACAAGCTGTGTCTGAGCGAATCCGCCCTAGCTTGTTGAAGAAATATCGCGGACAATATGTAGCCGTGCACAATGGCGAAGTAGTGGAACACGCACCTGATTTGCGGGCACTGCGCTCAAAGGTGTTTGCACACTATGGTCACATGCCGATACTTCACACTCAGGTCACTGATGAGCCGGAACGAGACATCGTAGTGCGCAGTCCCCGGGTTGAGCGGCCATGAATCTGACCTTCGCTTATAGCAGCTCGCACCTTCCACCGCTGCCAATGATCACCATCCGGCTTGGCGCCTTGGAAACACAACTCACCACACCTGACGTGAATGCCGTGATCGATACCGGCGCGGATGCCTCATTTGCGCCAATCGCTCTGCTGGAAAGCATTGAAGCGGGTATCGGTAAAGTACGTTATGCGCGCAGCCTATGAGGTGAAAGGCGACCGTTCGCCTCATACATCGTTGACGTGCAGATCGGCAACCTCACTTTACCAGGCATCGCGCTGCTTGGCTACAGCGGTGAAGAAATCATTCTGGGCCGCGATGTCCTCAACCGGCTGTGGCTTGGGTTGGACGGCCCCGCCCAAACCACCACCGTAGCCGACAAACGTCCACGCCGCAGGTAATGTGTGTTTTGCTAGACGTACTACGATGCTCACCATCCGCCAGCAGTCCCCTTCATATTGGCTAACGATTCTGATCGGCAAACTTCCACCAGAGATATGTCCCAATCATCCCCGCGAGGCCGGTCAATAAAGTGATCCAGTAGCTAATCGGCAGCAGGGCACTCTTTCCCTGAGCATAGAGCATGGGAACCGCCCAAGGAAAATATTCGCCCCACCCGGTGACGACCACCAGGTTCGCCATGATCAGCGCGAGGATCGCCACCCCCACCGGCAGCAGGTATCCGCGCCCGATGCTGGCGAATAGCGCGAAGGGCACAACCACCGCAATCACTAGGCAGGCCGTTACCACGATGGGGGCAATGTTCTGCAGAATGACGTTCAGCGTGCCACCAGGCAATTGGATGATCGCGCCCAAAAGCAAGCTGACACAAAACGCCACGCTGGTCATGACTGCTGACCAGATAGCAACGACGACAAATTTCGCCAGAAGGATACTTGAACGTTGAACCGGCACAGCCAGCATGTCCTTCAAAGTGCCGTCGGCAAATTCACGGCCAAATACCCAACTTACAGCAAAAACAGAAAAGAGGAAGTCGGCGGCCGCAATGATCTGAGCAAACAATCCCAGGTAGGTAGGCCAATCGGCGGCGGAATAGGCCACCAGATTCGCTTTGGCGCTCATCAACCCCAGCTGCCGGGAAATCTCGGGATTCCGGGCGATGAAGATCAAAAAAGCAATGCCCAGCGGCATGAACAGGTAACCGATGGCTGTCCACAACGGCATTCGAGAGCGAATGGCCTTGCGCAGCTCGATCCACATCATATCCAGGAAGCTATTCATGGTGCGATCCTCCGTCCATACCAACCAACCTGATGAAATACTGCTCCAGTTCTTCTTCCTCAACCAGCAACTGTGTGGGCGGTGTTCCGGCCTCGACTAGCAGGCGGTTGATGTCGTCTGGACGTTCAATCGCGGCTGCGCTTCTGAGTTCGATGGTCCTGTCTGGCAGGATTTCAGCGGGCTGCCCGGCAGCCAGCAACGTCCGCTGCGCTGACTCCATATCGCGCGCCCGCACCAACAATCGCCGCCTTCGATTCCGTTCCAGTTCGTCGATGTTCAATTCCTGGAGCAGATGCCCATTGTGAATGATCCCGATCCGCTGCGCGAGACGTGAGACTTCAGCCAGGATGTGACTCGACATGAAAACCGTCAAGCCCTGCTCACGCGTGAGTTCCAACAACAGCTCACGAATCTCGATGATGCCCGCCGGATCGAGACCGTTAGCGGGTTCATCCAACAGCAGCAGTTTCGGACTATGCAGCAGGGCTTTCGCCAATCCTAATCGTTGCGCATTACCCTGTGAAAGATTGCCCGCCCGCCGATCGGCGTAAGCGGCCAACCCCATGCGCTCGATGATGTGATCGACAGCCTGGCGCGGCGTGCCCGGATGTAAACGACGGGCCGCCTCTAGATTCTCACGCACCGTCAGCTCTGGATAGGCGTGTGGTATTTCCACCAGATAACCCACCGATTTCCAGGGTTCCCGGTTGCCAGGGCGGATGCGCGTTTGAAGCACGTTGGCGTAGCCGGTGGTGGGTTTGATCATTCCGAGCAGCATGCGAATGGTGGTCGTTTTCCCCGCGCCATTGAGGCCGAGAAAAGCATAGATTTCTCCTTCGGCGACTCGCAAAGAAAGCTGCTCGACTGCCTTTACATCTCGATAGTGTTTTCCAAGGTTTTCCGTTTCAATCGACAAGTTCATGGTAAGCTCCCGTCTTCCGCATCCTGGATCTCAACTTCACCGAGACAGAAGGCCGCGATCAGCCCGAGTAGCAAATCGATACTGTCGTTGAAGTTGTCCAGATTCATATCATCCTCATGCAGGCTAGCCAGAACGAGTGGATACAATAGGCGGCTGATCTCTTCGGGCTGCACCCGGATGAGGATACCTGCATTCTGGCAGTGAGTGACCAATTTTTTGAAGAACATCTGATCGCTGGTCAGGTGCTCCTGAAGTTTTTCTGCCGGGATTTTGCGGAAGAGCAGATCAAAATCGCTGCCCGTGAAAAGCTGCAAAACCGGGATCGTTTTCAGCAGGGAAAACGCCTTCTGGAAAACGGCCTGCAAACGAGCGCGCTGCGAAGGCCCCGGCAAATCAATCGTGGCTAATATCTCCTGGCGATAGCGTTGTTCAGCCACTTCGGCGACATCCATGAAGAGCGCTTCTTTGGATTCATAGAAAAGGTAGAACGCCCCTTTAGAGATCCTGGCCGCTTGCGCGAGTTCTTCAATGTTGGTCTTTTTCAAGCCATAAGCGGAAAACTGCTTGTACCCCTCTTTGAGAAGCCGCTTCCGGATCAAATCCTTCTCGTGTTCCGTGAATCCTTTTGGCAAGACGCGCCTCCTATATCTATATGACCGTAAAACTTTTTTGGTCACATAGGATTATACCACGGTTTATTTTTGCGTCAAGTGAGCGCCTGAGAATGCAACTCGAATACTTCAAGCACGGCTAATCAACAGAGCTTGTTTTGACTTCAACTTCACACAAAGTCCCTATCGGCGGTATAATGCGCCCACGCACCCCCGGACCCACGAATGGCGTTTCGCAATTCGACCGTGGGTGCGTTTACCTTTTTTCAGGGAGATGAGGTCATGCCAGAACAAGATTTGATCAAACGAATGGAAGCGGACGGCGTGAAGTTTCTGTCGTTACAGTTCACCGATCTATTGGGCACGGTGAAGAGCGTCGATATTCCAGCCCATCGCGTGCCGGACGCGCTGGAACAAGGGGTGTGGTTCGACGGCTCGTCGGTGGAAGGGTTCGCGCGCATTCAAGAAAGCGATATGCAGCTGCATCTGGATACCAGCACCTACCAGATTCTGCCGTGGAGTGTGCCGGAGCGCCGCCGCGCCCGCGTGTTGTGCGACATCTTCAACACCGATGGCACGCCCTTCGAGGGTGATCCGCGTTACATCCTGAAGAAGCAGCTGGCGCGCGCCAAAGACATGGGCTACTCCTTCAACGTCGGCCCCGAGCTAGAGTTCTTCCTGCTGCGGCCAACCAACGGCGGCTCAGGGCAAGCAGTGCCGCATGACGTGGGCAGTTACTTCGACTTTTCGGCCAGCGACGAAGCGCAGCGCGTGCGCAATGCCATCGTGCTGGCGCTGGAAGCGATGGGCCTGGAAGTAGAGATGAGCCATCACGAAGTAGCGCTGGGCCAGCACGAGATCGATTTCAAATATGCGGACGCGCTGCGCACCGCCGATAATTCGATCACGTTCAAGTATGTCGTCAAAGCCGTGGCCAACGCGCACGATCTGCTGGCGACGTTCATGCCCAAGCCCATCTTTGGCATCAACGGCTCCGGCATGCACTGCCACCAGTCCATTTTCGACAGCAAGGGCAACAACCTGTTCTAC
>PMCF01000076.1 GCA_003154115.1 Anaerolineae bacterium | reverse complement strand
ATCACCTTGAATCTGACATTGTCAAAATACATACGATCACTACTTGAAAGCGTGGACGAAAATTCAAGGCATCGAATTTTGGTGGTGGTTCACGTTCGATAATGATCAATTGAAATTCGTCACGCGGGACGGTATTTCTGACTATCACATTGGGGGATACATCGATGTACCGCTTCAGACGCTGCCACTGCCTCCGCTTGTAGATTACCGCTTTGTGCCGAAGTGAATCATGATAATGACACATTCACGTGGCAGTGCCCGCGAGGCGCGACTTTGAATCACTTGCACGACCTTACAGGAAGTTACTTGCCAACGGGTGTATGCTGATGATAGAGCAGTCTGCGCTGAAACCCACACAAAGATAACGGGGAAGTCACTATTAGCGTTCGCGTTTATCGCCTCACCACGCATGAATTACAGTTGATCGATCAGACCGGGCCGACGCTCGACGCCGTATCACTGTATCTGCCCAACGGCGCGTACACGACGCTGCGCACCTACGATACTGATCGCATCAGCGGCCTGAGCGCGCATTTGCAGCGCTTGATCGAATCGAGCGCGCTGCTGCAGCGCCCCTACCCGATCGATCTCGGCGCACTCCGATCGGCTCTGCGCGATGTCATCGCGCGCGAACGCCTATTGACTGTGCGCTTGCGCATCACCGTGCCGCTGGATGTCGATCAGATCTTCATCAGCGTCGAACCGTTTGAGGTGTATCCGGCGGAGTTCTATCAACGCGGGGTGCGGTGCGCCACTACCCGCTTATCCCGTCACACCCCGCAGGCCAAGTCCACCGACTTCATCGCGTCCTCGCGCGAAACCAAAGCCGCGATCGATCCGGGGATCCATGAATTGCTGATCGTGAATCGAGCCGGCGAAATTCTGGAAGGCATCTCCAGCAATTTCTATGGGGTAGTCGACGGCGTGTTGCGGACGGCGGGGAATGACGTATTGGAAGGCATCACGCGGCGCATCGTCTTGCAGGAGGCCGCCGCCGTGCTGCCGATCGAGTATCAGCCCGTCAAGGTGGCAGAGCTCAATCGGGTGGCCGAGGCTTTCATCACCAGTTCCAGCCGTGAAGTGATGCCCGTGATCCAGATCGATGATCAGCTCATCGGCACGGGACAACCGGGACCGATCACGCAGATGTTGCTAGAGAAGTATCGCGCGTATCTGGAACTGAAGGCAGAGACGGTATAACGAGAAACCGGGTTTCTCCAGTCATGCTGAATTGAACGACAGCACGGAGAAACCCGGTTTCTAAAGAGGGATCATCCTTCGCCGAACGTCCGCAATGTTTCGAGGTAGTGTTCCGGCAGGCCGATGTCGTAGCGCTTGCCATCGACGATCAGGCCGTGGAAGCCCTCTTCCTGCCGTAAACGATCGAGCGCCGAGGTCAACTGGAATTCGCCCCGCTCGCGCACGTTGTTCTTGATGTGCTCTTCCAGGAAATCAAAGATCTGCGGCTTGATGATGTACTGCCCAAACAATGTCAGATACTCATCCTCAGGCAGACCTGGCACTAACAAGTGACTGCGCGCGTAATCGATGGTCGGCTTTTCGGCAAATTCGGTGATGTTGAGCAGCTGGCCGCCGTCCAACCACACGCCTGCCACCGTGCCAAATGCGGCGATCTGATCTTCGGCCGTGCGGCGCAGGCCGACGAGGCTGGTGCCATGTTGATGATACGCATCGATCAATTGCTGCGCGCACGATCGATCGGTGTTGGAGCGATACAGGTGATCGCCTAGCAGCAACAAGAACGGCTCGTTACCGATGGCCTCTCTGGCGCAGTAAACCGCGTGGCCGAAGCCTTCCTGCGCGGTTTGCGTGATGAACTTGACGTGGCGTCCGATCTCCAGGAGCTGCCGCGCGTAATCCTGGAAGTGGCGCGGCAGCTTGTTGTAATTCTCGATCGAAATCTGCTCGTTGAAGAACGATTTGAAATCGTGCAGATCGTCTTCCTGCACGATGATGATCACTTCCTCGATCCCGGCTTGCAGCACTTCTTCGACAATCAACAAGATGGCCGGTTTCGCAATCCCATCGCGATCGACGACGGGGAACAATTCCTTTTTGGTCGCTTTCGTCGCGGGGAACAGTCGGGTGCCGTAACCCGCCGCCGGGATCAGCGCCTTGCGCACTTTGCGCGCCGGTTGCAGCGTCAGCTTCAGGCACTGCATCCCCAGATCGCGCTCGATGATCTCCATCACGGCCTGTTGATCGTCCGCGCTGCGCGCCAGGAACTGCGCCGTGCCATCGCCCTGCGACCCCACGCCCTTCGCGCCCCAGATGTGCGGCTTGAGCGGCTCATAGTTCAAGACTTTGTGCAAGACCGGCGCGGTGAGCTCTTCGGGACAGGCGGGCGTGGCGTACCGATCGAAGAAGGCCTGTGCCTCCACCATTAGCGTGCCGAGGCGTTGCACATCGCCGGCATTCAGCGCAGTGATGGCTTGATGCACCATGCGTTTGTTGATGGGGCCCAGCAGCTCTTGCACGCCGCGCTCGACGTCATTGTCTGCAAACGGGTAACTGCGATTCAACTTCGACAGAATCTCGACCGTGTCCTTCTTGGCGTGCAGGTCCACGACGACATAGTGGAACTCTCTGCTCACTTGCAGTTCTTCGGTGTCGAGCCGATCGCCGTCGAACGTCATCAGCACCGGGCGCTTGCCGAAGGCGCAGCCTTGATCCATGCGGCCGCAGCGCGAGGGCGTCGTGATCTCGCCTTGATAGGCCAGTTCCATCTCGCCGCGCACCGTCATCTTGAGGTCGTACACGCGATTGAAGGCGCGCGCCGTCAACACGCAGATCGCCGCGCTGGACGACAGGCCCTTCTTCATGGGCAGATCGGTCTGGTAGTTGTCGATGACGAGGCCGCGCACGCGATAATTGGTGATGACCTGATAGGCCACCCCCGCCGCGTAACTCCAGAAACCGCCCTTGCCCGCTTCTTCCAAGAGGGCTTTGGGTTCCATCGGGATTTCGTAGGGGCCCAGGCGTTCACCCTCGGGCGTGGTGGAGTACAGCACCAGCGAGTTGGGATGCGACGTCGCTTCGGCGTAGATGCCTTGATCGGTGCCGCAAATCAGCGTGTAACCGTTTTCGATGTCGGCGTTGATGCGGCGATAGCCGCCCGCCCAATCGGAATGTTCGCCAAACAGGCAGATGCGGCCGGGGACAAAGATTTTCATGGGGAACGATCCTTGTGTTGAAGATTGCGGCAAGTTTAGCCGGGAGAGGAAGGGATGTCAACCGGGTAGGCCACCTGTGCAGTGCCCCTGTCGTTCGGTTTCATTTGACAATCCTCTAACCTCGTGTATGATTTGGGGCGCGCCAGACCGGCGCCATCTCAACGAGGGGGATTTCGCATGTTTGGCAAAGAAAAGACCGGCTCATCCTCAGCAAGTTTACCCAGCATCAGCGCGACGCCGTCCGGCGGTGGCAGCGCCTCGACCAAGATCGAAACCGTCATTGGCCCTACGGCCAACTTCAAAGGCACGATTCAAAGTGACGGCGGCTTGCGCATCGATGGGGTATTTGAAGGCGTCATTCAAATCGCCGGCAATCTGATCATCGGCGAGAGCGGCAAGGTTATTGCCGAAGTGACCGCGCAAAATGTCTCGGTCGCCGGGGCTTTGAAAGGCACGGTGAAAGCGGCGGGGCGTTTGGAGATTCTATCCAATGGCCGCGTCTGGGGCGACATTTCTGTGTCGTCGTTCTTGATCGACGAAGGCGGTTTCTTCCGGGGTCAAAGCATCATGCCCGGCGAAGCCGATATGCCCATGCTGGAAGCGCCCGCCGGCATCTCACAACCGAGTGCCCTCAATCACGACAACGACAACTAATTCTCACTGGCGCTTCAGTCTGCGCCACGCCAACAACTCGATTGAAAAAGGCGCTGCCCTATGACGGGTAGCGCCTTTGTTTTAGGTCCTCTTGACGATATACGGTAGGACTTAGGCTTCTCCAAGCGGCATCCTTGCGAGGGCTTTTATCCCCTGCCAGATTCTCAAATCACCCCTAATTCTTTGCCCACCGTCTGGAATGCTTCCAGGCCCTGCTCCAGATCGCTGGCCGCATGCGAGGCGCTGATCATGACGCGGATGCGCGCCGTCCCCTTGGGCACGGTGGGGAACACGATGGGCATGGCGAAGATCCCACGTTCGAACAGTTGACGGCTGAATTGCTGCGCCACTTGATTCTCGCCCAGGATGACGGGCGTGATGGGCGTCTCGCTTTTGCCGGTGTCGAAACCGAGTTTCGCCATCTCCGCCTTGAACAACTTCGCATTGGCCCACAACCGATCGACCAGCTCCGTCGATTCTTCCAACAGATCGACCGCGGCCAGGCACGCGGCCGTATCCGCCGCCGTCGTCGCGCTGGAGAACAGAAACGGCCGGCCGCGCTGGCGCATCCAATCGACCAGCACCTTCTTCCCCGCAATCACGCCACCGACCACGCCAAAGGCCTTGCTCAACGTACCGATCTCCACGTCGAACTTGCCGTGCAGTCCAAAGTGATCGACGATGCCGCGTCCGCCGCGTCCCAACACCCCTTCGCCGTGTGCATCGTCCACCATCGAGATCACGCCGTACTTCGCGCACACCTCGTACAGCTTATCGAGCGGCGCCACATCGCCGTCCATGCTGAACACACCATCGGTGACGAGCAGCCCGCGTCGATACTGCGGCAGATGTTCCTTGATCTTGGCCTCGGCGTCCGCTGCGTCGCCATGATCGTAGACGACGATCTTCGCGCTGCTCAAGCGGCAGCCATCGATGATGCTGGCGTGATTCAGGCGATCGGTGAAGATGACATCTTCCTTGCCCACCAACGGCGCGATCGCGGCTTGATTGGCCACAAAACCCGACTGCACATAGAGCGACGCTTCAACGCCCTTGAACGCGGCTAAGCGCCGTTCGAGTTCGACGTGCACCTCGAGCGTGCCCGCAATCGATCGGACGGCGGCCGGCCCGACGCCATATTTCTCGATCGCCCGCTGGGCGGCGGCCTTCAAGCGCGGATGATCGGCAATGCCGAGATAGTTGTTCGAGCAGAAATTCAGCACACGCTGGCCATCGACGACGATCCATGCGCCCTGCGCGCTGCCGATGGTGCGGATGGTGTTGTAGAGACCTTGATCCTTGAGAGATTGAAGTTCGTTTTCCAGCCAGGTTAGTTTGTTGGTTGTCATCGTGCGTTCTCCAAGAAAATCGTGGTGCGTAGTGCGTGGTGCGTGAAAACACGAAACACGCACCACGTAACACGCTCAGACCCACATCATCACCTTGCCGCTCTCGCCGCTTTCCATCGTCGCAAAGGCTTTGTCGAATTCTTCCAGCTGGTACTGGTGTGTGACGATGGGCAGGAGATCGACGGCTTTGTTCAGCAGCAGGTCATCGCTGTGTTCCCACGTGCTCCACATCTTGCGGCCCACGATGCCGTGCACGGTGATGCCTTTGAAGATGACGGAGTTGGCGATATCGAATTCGATCGGGCGGGTGGGCAGGCCGAAGACGATCACGTCGCCCGCGTAGCGCACCAGCGAGAAGCCCTGCTGAATAGCCGTGGCTGCGCCCGACATTTCCAGCAGCACATCGACGCCTTCGTTATGCGTGACGTGTTTGACCAGCTGCACCAGATCGTTTTCGCGCGGATTGTTGGTGTAGTCGGCGCCCAAGCGCTCTGCAAACTTGCGGCGGTAGTCGCTGATGTCGCTGCAGATCACGGTCTGCGCGCCGCGTCCGCGCACGGCCAGCAGCGTCATCAAGCCTACCGGTCCACAGCCCGTGATGAGCACGGTCTTGTCCTTCACATCAGCGGCGAAGGCGGTGTGGATGGCGTTGCCAAAATTCTCGCGCAGCACAGCCACTTCCGTGGGCATGTCGGGCGGATTGACCCAGCCGTTCTGCCACGGCATGGCGATGTACTCCGCAAACGAACCATCGCGATCGACGCCGATGATCTTGGTTTCCGGCGCGACGTGGCCCAGGTTGCGCTTGTAGTACTCGCCGTTGTAGTCGACGATGTGGCTTTCGCACGAGACGAAATCGCCGACTTTGCGCTCGGTGACGTTGCGGCCTACTTCGACAATGTCACCGCAGATTTCGTGACCCTGGATCAGCGGCACGGTTTTCACGCGTCCCTGCGACCAGGTGTCCCAGTTGTAGATGTGCAAATCGGTGCCGCAGATCGATGTAGCGCGGACTTTGATCAAAACGTCGTGGGGGCCGATGTGCGGAATCTCACACTGCTGCAGGGTGAGGCCGGCCTTGCGTTCGGTTTTGACCAATGCTCTCATGGTGTGGTTCATACGCCTTCTCTCCAAGGAATGGATTTAATCGGCGGGGTAGGCCGATCGGTGCGTCCCGCATGGGCAAATCGAGTATAACACTCGCCACAGGTAGAAGCCAATGTCTACTGTGCGGGTTTTTGACGTGACGGTTGTCATTGCGCGCAAAGTTTATCGTTGCGCCGCAACGGTTGTCATTGCGCGCCGTCTAGCCTATAATGACAACGTGATGAGTGGAACGGCGGCTGCCCAACAACATACGCTCAAGGCCAAAGTGCGCGCAGTTTATCGCCTGTTGATTAAGGCGTATGGCCTGCCGCCCCGGCCTGCCTGGGCTGGAACGGTACACGCCACCAATCGGGACGCGGAACCGACCATCTGGGAGCCGATCGATCCGCTCGACGAATTGATCAATACGATTCTCAGCCAGAATACCAACGATCTCAATCGCGATCGGGCCTATCATGCGCTGCGAGCGAGGTTTCCCACCTGGGAAGAAGTGCGCGATGCACCCCTGGCGCAAGTGATTGCCGCCATTAAACCGGCAGGGCTGGCGAATCAAAAAGGGCCGCGCATTCAGCAGGTATTGAAGCGCATCACGGCGGAACGCGGCGAACTGGACATCCGCTTTCTGGGCGATCTACCCGTGGCGGAGGGCAAGGCGTGGTTGACTTCACTGGACGGTGTGGGGCCGAAGACGGCGTCGATTGTGCTGCTGTTCGCGCTGGGCAAACCCGCGTTCCCGGTCGATACACACATCCATCGCGTGACAGGGCGCTTGGGGTTGATCCCGCCCAAGACCTCCGCCGACAAAGCGCACGAGATTCTGGAAGAGCTGGTGCCGCCCGAGTGGTATCATCCTTTTCATCTGAATGTCATCGAGCACGGGCGGCAAGTGTGCAAAGCGCAGCGCCCGTTGTGCGCGCAGTGTGTGCTGCAAAAATATTGCGACTATTTTCAGAACCAGACCAGCTCATCTCGATGAGCCGTGACGGCAAGAAGACCAATCGAGCGGGAGGATAACCGATGGACACGGGCAAGAAACATCCACTGCTGGTTTATCGCCTTCGTTATCGGCGGTATCGCGGCTTGTATTTCATCGTGGCAATTGTGCTATTTGCTTTATACGGAGCGCTGCATTTGCTGCCGCCCGAAACCTGGGCCACCGTCCCGTGGATCAATGACCTCGATTGGCTGTTGCTGCCTGTAGGCGCAGGCGTGCTGCTCTACGCGGTCTTCCGCTTGCTCGCCGCTTCGATTCCCTACGTGCAGTGCTCGGAACGCAATATCAAAATCCAGGCGCCCCTGTATCAGGTGGTGTTTTCTTACAAGCGGGTGCGCGAGACCCGGCCCAACACGTTGTTCCACATGTTTGAGAAGAGCAAATTGTCGCGCGGCGCGCGGAACTTTGTGCTCAGCGATCAATACGGCGGGCATACGGCCGTCGTGATCGAGATGAACAGCTGGCCGATGTCTGTCCGCGTGATGCGCTTCTGGTTGGGGAACCTGGTATTCTCGGCGGACAAGCGGGCGCTGGTCTTGTGGGTGGAAGAGTGGATGACGTTGAACCGGGAGCTGAGTGATTTCAAAGATCGCTGGCGCGAACGTGAGCACGAACGCAAGCGGCAGGCGCAAATCGGTGCACCGAGTGCGAATCTGTATCAAGAGGTCACACAGCCGCAATCACAGAAGAAGAAAAAGAAGAAATAAGGCGAGGCACTGATTGGATTCAAACAAAAACCGGATTACGAGTTAAGGTAGTCCGGTTCTTGTTGAGCGAGGCTGGGTCAGACATTGGCGTAGAGATTGGAAAAGACATTGCCAATCGCCGGCCCCAGCAGGGAGAGAATAACAATAACCACGAGCGTGACCAACGCAAGAAGCAGTGCATACTCAACAATACCTTGTCCCTGTTCGCTCGGCAGATATAACATGGAAATCACCTCCTTTCATCTACTCAACTTGCTAGAGCGAATTCCACTTTGATTTACGACTCGGTCATTCCCGCCTTCGCGGGAATGACACGGCACAGTGTAATACCATAAACCAACCTGGAAACCGCTCTAGACGAAACAACCATCACCCTTTTGATCATAGTTTCAAGTGCCCTGTGGCGTCTATCCCCCAAAGTTCCTATTCGCTCAAACCTGCCGCAGCTCCCCGGCGTTTAGCCGGCGTTGCAGCCAAGTCTCGATAGCACCAAAGACCTGCTCCTTTTCCGGCTCATTGTGAATCTCGTGATAAAGGCCGGGATAACTGCGATATTCCACTACCCCCGGCGGAGTCTGCGCCGCGAACAGCCGCGCGCCATCCGGCACACAAATGAGATCGGCGCCGCCGTGCAGCATGAGCGTCGGCACGCGCCACGTCGTCGCCCCCTGCCGAATTTGCGCGCGCACGACCTCGGTTTCTGTGGCGAGGCGCGGCGTGCCCCACGTGTGCGTCAGCGGATCGGCTTCATAGGCGGCGATGACCGCCGGATCGTGCGACAGGCCGGACAGGGCGATACCGTTGTTCATCTTCAGCGCGGGCGTCACGCGGCTGAGTGCCGTCGCCAGGCTGCGTTTCCACGGAGGCAGTTGCAGAGCGTCTTGCAGCGCGGTGCCCGTCACGATGAGGCCGGTGAGTCGATCGGGGTACTGGCGGGCGTAACTTAGCCCCATCAACGATCCTAAACTATGTGCGAGGACAAACAGCGGCGTGCCCGGCCAATCCGATCGGGCCTGGGCGGCCCGCCGATCGACATCGTCCACGTAGCGCTCGAAGTGATCGACGTGGCCCCGCGCCCCGCTCGATCGACCGTGCCCGCGCGTATCGAATCCATAGAGCGCATAGCCGCGCGGCACGAAATAATTCACGTAGTTGGCATAGCGTCCGCTGTGTTCGCCCAGACCATGCACGATGAGCATGATCGCTTGTGGCTTAACGTCGGGCAGCCAGGCCTGCGTGTAGATGCCGGCTCCGTCGGGTGTGGTGAAGTGATCTTCGCGGTGTTCCATCAAAGTCTCCAGGGGAGGTAGTACTGATATTATAGTCTGCCGTGGAGAGCAGGACAACTGATCTGGCGATTACCCACAACTGCTCCCAGCCCGCGTCGCGCGGGCGTCCGCGGGGACGCGGACTGAGAGCAAAGATATTATAGTCCACCGTGGAGAGCAAGACAACTGATCTGTGACAAATGCCAGGCAATCCGTGACAAACGGCTATTGCGACGCCTGCGCCATTCTCGTATAATCGCGGCACGCGCTCCTAAGTGCTTGTCAAAGAATAGGTTCCGCTGTGCTCTGGCTGGATGGTACATCCAGCCGCCGGATGTACCATCCGGCGCGAGCAAACCGGGAAGTTGTTGTTTAACGAGACCTAAGCGCGTAGATCATTCAAATCAGGTCAATGTGTCGGCACCATCACTGACAGCCCGGTCTCACTATCAGCGCTCGGTCAAGCGCATCTTGCTCGGCATCATGATCCTCAATCTCCTCGTCACCGGGATCAAGTTTGCCGTCGGCGCGTTGACGGGATCGATCGCGGTGCTGGCCGATGCCTTCAACGCTCTGGTCGATTCGTCGTCGAACGTCATCGGTTTGTTGGGACTGCGCGCCGCTTCCGAACCGCCCGATCCCGATCATCCCTACGGCCATCGCAAGTACGAGACGATTGCCACGCTGGGCATCGGCGGGTTGATGCTGCTGGCCGGTTGGGAGGTATTGAAAGATGTCTTTGCCCGGCTGGCAGGAGGCACACCGCCCACCGTCACTTCCTTATCCGTGGTGTTGATCTTGCTCACGCTGCCCATCAATATCTTCATCGTCTGGTACGAGGGCAAGCGCGGGCGCGAATTGGGCAGCGATGTGCTGCGGGCCGATGCCACCGGCACGCGCGTCAATATCTTGGTGTCGTTGGCGGCCCTGGCCGGATTGCTTGGCGCTTCGATCGGGTTGCCGTGGCTCGATATTGTTGTCGCGTTGGGCATTGTGGTTTATATCGGTGTGGCGGCCTCACGTATCCTGCGCGAAACATCCGATGTATTGACCGACGGCGCGGCAGTCGATCCGCATGTGGTAGAAGATATCGCACGCGCGGTGCCGGGGGTATGGTTCGCCACCAAAGTCCGCAGCCGAGGCCGCGAGGATGATGTCCATCTCGATCTGCATGTGAATGTCGATCCGGCGATGGCGACCGAGCAGGCGCATGCCATTGCCAGCGAAGTCGAGCGGCGCGTCATCGATCAGATGCCGGGCGTGGTGGATGCGGTGGTGCACATCGAGCCGGGACAACATCCGCCGATCTCGGAATGGGAGGCGCTGGCCGTTCACTTGCGCCAGTTGGCCGACGGCCTGGGCCTGGGCGTGCACAACCTCCACGTCGATGTGCTGGACGGCGGGTACATGGTCGATGTGGATGTGGAGGTGGATGCGTCGTTGTCGCTGGATATTTCACACCGCGTGGCGACAGAGTTCGAAGCGCGCGTACGGGCCGAGATTCCGCGCCTCGTCGACATCGTGACGCATTTGGAGCCGATCGCGCCGGGGGATCATCCCCAACCGATCGAGGGGGCCGAGGCCGCCGTGCTGCGTCAACAAATCGTGCGCGTGGCCGATGACATTTGCGGCGCGGGCACGACCCATCACATCATCTTGCGGCACAGCCATATCCCGCACCGGGTGGATGTGTCGTGTCATTGTGAAGTCGCCGGCCACACGTCTTTGACTGACGCGCACTTGATCGCCGAAGAAGTGGAACGCCAGCTGCGCGCGACGCTGCCGCAATTGGATCACGTGACGATTCACGTCGAGCCGCCGGGGGCGAAGGATTTGTGATCAGAGTAGTTGAATCTGGGTGGCCGGCTGCTCGATAGGGGGTTCCAACCCGAAGGCGAGTTGGAATGTCTGCAAAGTGAGATCGGATTGCTGCGCGGCCTGCCGCAGTGAACTGAACTTGAGCACTTTCCAGTGAGTGTCACGCAGGCGGGCAGCACGGGCGAGTTTGTATTGCAGCAGCGTCGCCCGTCCACCCGGAATGACCAACACGCCAGTCTCGGCTCGCAACAGCGCTTCAATTGCCGCCGTGGCCTGAATTACAAACACATACTCGCTGTGCTTTGACTTCAACCATTCAACGGCTTGCTCGGTGACGATCGCCTCGAACCCCAGGCGTGGTCCAATCTCCACCAACAGTTGACGCACTTCTTGCATTTCGGCGGCGCGCACTGCGGCGTGATCTTCGGCGCGCAAGTGCACTTGATCGAAACTGGATTCTTCGGCATACGAATGGATCGTCGTCGCCAGCACGGCGCGATCGGGGGTGAGGTGATCGGGAAAGTGGCGATATACTGCGCGCAACAGATCGACCGTGTGCCAGTCCGCTTGAGCGCGCAGCAACTCGACGATGACGTACTCCACCCGATCGGCGAGCGGCGACTGCGCGAGCGCCTGATCGGTCAACCACCACACTTGCGGTTCGATCTCGAAGATGGATCGATCTTCCAAGGCGCTTTTCACGGCGGCGCGCAGCACGGCCAGCGGCGGCGATTCACCGTCGGGTTGATGTGCGATATCGGCCAGCGCCGAGGTCTGTCCCAGCGCGGCTAGTAGACCGGCCTTCAACAGGATCGCCTGCGTCGGCTCGGCGCGTTCGAGCAGGAGGTGTTGCACTATCGGCTGGCCGAGATTCTTCGTTCCTGCGGAACTCGGAATGACACCCAAGCGCCACGTCACGCGCACACCATCATGTGGATCGCACGTGAGATGATCCACCACTTCATGCGCGCTGGCTGCGGCCAGCAACACGCTTTCGATAATGGCCTCATCGGCGGGGAAAGACATGACGGTGCGCGCGTCAGGCCGCAGCGCCGGCTGCAGCACCGTCAACGCCGAACCGATGGCGCGCCACTGCCAATCCCAACTGGCCCGCTTGCGCGACAGCAGCGGCAGCAGATGATCGACCTGGCTGTTCTGCTTGCCCCACAGCCACGCGGCCCACACCGCGCTCAACGACCAGAAGCCGGGACGCGGCAGCGGCGGATGCGTGACCATGAGCGGAAGCGCAGCGACCGGCAGCTGTTTGATCAATTCGCGCGCGGGAGCAACGAGCAAGCACACAGCGGGCGTGGGGGAGGAAAAAAGTTCGGCAATCGTTGCGACTCGAGGGAGCGACTGAGAGACAGAGGGAAAGAGGGAGACTTGTTGTTCCAGTTCCAGCCAGACGTTTTTTTCGATGAAGCGCGCGGGCGGTTTGAGGCCGCTGGGGTAGCGTGATTCATCGGGGGTGTGCAGTGTGGTGCAGCTGTCGAACGTCGCCAGCAAGGCCGGGCGCAGCGCCGATCGATCTTCGGCGCTCAACGCTTCAAACTTCGACAGGATGTCGCCGAGGGCAGCCTGTGTGCGCGGCGTGTAAGCCTCCAGCACTTCGCTTACGCGATCGGCGTCTTCGTGATTGCGATCGATCACGCGCCCGTGCAGCACCCAGAAGGCCAGGCCGCGCGGATCGTACCGCTTGAGTTTGCTCAGGTCGTCCGCATCGATCTGCCCGATGTTCTCTCCGCACACCGTGCAGCTGACGTGCTTCTCGCCTGGCTCGCCTCGATCACGATCCCACACGAAGTGCTGCGCGAGGGAGGCGCGTCCGCAGGTGGGGCAACGCGTGGTGTACAACTCGCGCAAGTGATCGCGCAAGCGCTGCGATCCTTTGGGCGCATCCGCGAGGTGCGTCAAGGCCGAGCGCGCATCGACGGGCCACAGGGTCGCGCGGATCGCCAGCAGATTGATCGGGTTGAACGAGGCCGCGACGATCTTGCGATCCAGCTCGAGCGCGGCTTGAATGACGCCTAGCCCGCTAACAAACGGATCGAGGATCACGTCGCCGGGCTGCGTGTGCTGTTCGATGGCGGCGCGAGCCACGGCCGACGGCACACCGGGAAAGGCCTGCCGCAGCAGACGCAAGCGCGGCAAAGCGTCCGAGGGGATGAAATGCTGCATGCAGAAAGTATAACATGACGGGTGATGGGGTGACATTTGAGTGCAGAAATAAGTCTTCGTATTGACATTCGCCCCAGATAGCGTAAACTACGCGCAGCTAAGGGATGGTCTATCGTCGTGCTGCGAGGCAATTCAACCGGAGGCCGTTCACATGACGACGTTTCCATCGTTCTTCAATCTCTTCACGCTCATCGCGGTGCTGCCGTATGCGCTGGGCATCGCCAGCCTCATCATGATCACCATCTCCCTCATCTACAGCGCCCGTGCGCAACGCTCCATCGCCCGCAGCCTCGAACGGATGGAGAAGCTGTTGGAGGAACGGAAGTAACTGCTGCCGTTCAACTTTATCTGTACCTACCTATCAACTTTTTCAATAGGAAGTCTTAGAACATGTCGACTGATATTCTCAATCAAGCCATTGCCTTAATTCGGTCTGGTGATCATGCCGCCGCGACGGGGATCGGGCTGGAGGCGTTCACGCGGAAGTACGATCCGTACTGGGATGTGCCCCTGTGGAATCGCTGCCGAGGCAAGTGATTGAGTTGCCAACCCTCGCCCCCTGCAAGAGTCGTGTCGTGGCGGAGGGCAAGGTCGAGTATGGGACGACAGATATGTTCAGGAATCCCCTCCAGACGGATTTGTTTGGGGAGGTGGTGACATCGACGAAGGGGAAGCGGGGAAAGAGGAAGTAAGTCACTATTGTAACAATTGGAGTAAATAGCTCACCTTTCGACCATTTTGGCT
>PMCF01000313.1 GCA_003154115.1 Anaerolineae bacterium | reverse complement strand
AGCCAAAATGGTCGAAAGGTGAGCTACAACAAGCGGACTCGAGGCTTTAGCCGGTGTGCTAGTCAGAAGTCATCATCTGAATCAGTGAAGTCAACAATCGGGTATTGCTGAAATGCATCTATCAGCCAGTCATTACCTTTGTGCTCAAGATAATAGCAATAGCTGGAGAACAGCCAGTCTTCCATGTGGCCCACGTAACCGTGTTTAACGGGGTTGTGATGAATGTAGTTGAAGCGCGTCCAATAGTCCGCTTCCGTACGAATACAGGTATCCCAATAGTTGTGCCAGACTTGTCGTCCGCGTGTTCCGTCTCGTCCGTTTAGTTCAAAGGCCGTTCGCCCATGCAGACGACCGAATAGGCGTGCCAGGTCTTGTCCAACGTGGCTCTTGCCCAGAATGTGATAATGATTATCGAGAATGACCCAGGCAGGCAGCTGCACATAAAACTCAGCAACTGACGCCTTGAGCTGATCGCGTACAAAATCCTTGTGACCAGCGGGCTGCAGCAAGCGGTGTTTGCGGTGAATTGAAGCGGTGACAAAGTACCAAGTATTATCAAGATAGACGTGAGGCGGATGATGGTCGGACATAGGAAGACGTGGGTCTGAAGGATCACAATTGGACTTCTGCAAACCTGGAGTCGAGGCTTCAGCCGGATACTTAAATCACAGGGGAAACCGGCTAAAGCCTCGACTCCGGACACCAATTTGCAAAACTTCAGCCTCAAGATTTCTTCTTAAAAATATCGTCGATCAACCCACGCACGCGCTCTTTCCGCGCGGCGGTATCCTCCGCATCAACCTCGATCGACAACGCGAGCGGCCCGGCGGCCATCTCGCCCGGCCACTGAATCGACTGCTTGTCGAGCGTGATCTTCCCGGTGGCTTCGCTCTCGCCTGACCAGTGTGCGTCATCCACCGGCACGACCCGCACGATCACTGCGTCACCGGATTTAGCCTCTTCCGGAACGAAGCACTGCGGCCAATCCAAACGCTGCTCGTCGTCGAACGCAATGACGACGAGGTCGCCCTCGATCTGATCGATCGCGCCGCGCAGTTCGACCGGAGACTCTTTCACTTTCTTCTTGTTTTTTGATTTGTCCGGCATAGCTGCCATCCTCAACGTGAGGCGTATTTTCACGCACCACGCATCACGTTATCATATGGGTGTGGCTAAACTCAGTTGATCNNCAGGGCCTTGCGCCTGTCCAAATGCGGGCGACCGCGAGGGTCGCCCCTACGACTCAACCAGATTTAGCCACACCCTTATCATATCAGTGCGAAGCTTCCCCGTCGGACGCCTTACTTTTCACTGGTCACATGGATCGCGGTGCCGTCGCTCGTCACCGTAATCGTGCCGTGCTCGTCGGTGCGGAGGTAGGGGATCTTCAACTTCTCCAACGCCGCAATCACTTCAGGATGTGGATGCCCGTACGAGTTGTCTTTGCCCGCGCTGATGATACCCAATTGGGGCTGCACCTTTTTGAGCCAATCTTCAGTCGTGCTGGTGCGGCTGCCATGATGGCCCAATTTCAAAACGGTGCTGCGCACATCCGCGCCGCGATCCAACATCGCCTTGTTGGCCGGCATCTCGGCATCACCTGTAAATAGAAAAGAGGTCGTGCCGTAGGTGAGTTTGATGACGATCGAGGCGTTGTTGGTATCGTCGCTGTTGACTGCGGCCTCGTCGGGGTTGAGCACTTCGATCTTGACCGCCGGATCGAACGGGATCGCTGTGCCGGTGCGCACTTGCAGGGCTGCGATGTTTTTGTCGCGAATGTCAGTCAACAAACGCTCGTAAATCTTGGTAGAGTGTGCTTGCCCGGTCAGGGCGGCCAGCTTCACGGGATAACCTTCCAACACACCCGCCAGTCCTGAGATGTGATCTTGATCGGGATGTGTGGGAATCAGCACATCGACTTGTGGCGCGCCCCATTCCTTCAATTTGGGAATGATCACCGTCTCGGCCAGGTCGGTTGAACGTCCGCCATCGATCAGCATCGTTTTACCGTCAGGCGCTTGAATCAAAATCGAATCGCCCTGCCCGACATCCAGGAATGCCACCTTCAACGTGCCCTGTCCGGGCACGGCCGTCGGCGCAGGCGTTACCAGATTAATGTTACAACCCGCCAGCACCAAGCCGGCGATCAATAGCAACAAAAACGAGCGCTTGAACATGTGGGTCTCCGTGTGTGAAGTATGACATGATTTTACTACATCCAAAAAAACCGCCGGAGATCGTCCGGCGGTTTAGGCAGCAGGCCCCACTTCACAACGTCACTTGTCGCACATCCACAATCGTCGACAGCGCGCGCAGTTCGCGCAAGGCTTCATCGCCCACGGGCGAATCGATGTTGATGAAGGACACCGCTTCGCCGCCGGGCCCCGATCGGCCCATCTGCCACTCGGCGATATTGATGCCGTGCGTACCCAGGAGCGTGCCGACTTTGCCGATCACGCCGGGCACGTCGTGGTTCGCCAGGATCAGTGCCGGACCGTGCGGCCGCGCATCGATGCGAAATTCATCGAGCAGCACGATGCGCGGCTGCGTGTGCAGGAACAACGCCCCACCCACCAGACGCGTTTCCTTGCTGGAATGCGCGCGGCACAAAATGACATTGGAATAATCTTCGGCCGCCGGATGGCGCGTCTGTGATACGCCGATGCCGCGCTCTTCGGCGAGACGTGGCGCATTGACGTAGTTGACGGCATCGCTCAACACGGGCGCGAGCAGGCCCTTCAACAGCGCCACCGTCAACGGCTTGACGTGCGCTTCCACTTCCTCGCCGCGGAATTCCACTTCCAGCCGATCGATCCGGCCATGAATCAATTGCATTTGCAGCGAGCCGATCTTCTCGGCCAGCGTCATGTACGGCGCGAGCGAGCGATAGTCCACCCCGTCGGCAAATGGCAGATTGACCACATTGCGGAAGTTGAGGCCGCGCAGCGCATCGATCACTTGCTGCACGATCTGCACGGCGACATCGCGCTGCGCCTCGACCGTATTAGCGCCGATGTGCGGCGTGGCAATCACGTTCTCCAACGCGAGCAACTTCGTCAAGAGTTCGGTCTTGGGCGGCTCGCAGCTATACACGTCGATGCCGGCTCCGGCGACTTTGCCCGCCACGAGCGCCTCATACAGGGCCTGCTCGTCGTAGATGCCGCCGCGCGCGCAGTTGACGAGATACACGCGATCTTTCATCCTGGCAATTTCACGCGCGCCGATCATGCCTTTCGTTTCTTCGGTGAGCGGCGTATGCACGGTGATCAGGTCGGATTGAACCAACAGTTCGTCGAGATCGCCGACGAGGTGAACGTGCAGCCGATCGGCAATGTCTTCGGTGATGTACGGATCGTACGCCATGACCTTCGTGCCGAACGCCTGGCAGCGCGTGGCGACACGCGATCCGATGCGGCCCAACCCGATGATGCCCAGCGTCTTGGCGTTCAACTGCGTTCCCAGGAACCGGGCGCGCGTCCATTCGCCGCGTTTGATCGATGCGTTTGCCAGCGGCAAATGGCGGCACACCGCCAGCAGCAGCGTCAGCGTCAATTCGACGGCGGCCAGCGTGTTGGCTTCGGGTGTATTCATCACCAGCACGCCGCGCAGCGTCGCCGCATCGATATCGACGTTGTCCATGCCGACGCCCGCGCGCCCGGACACCCGCATTTTCTTGGCGGCCTCAAACGTCGCGGCGGTCAAGGGCGTGCCCGAGCGCGTGATCACGGCCTCATACGCGCCGATGATCTCGATCAGCTTCTGGGGCGACGGCAGCTTCACGACGTCATAGTGCACATCGGTCGCTGCATCCAGCAGGGCCAGACCGGCCGGGCCGATGTCGTCGGTGATGAGAATGTTGTGCATGAGTCTCCTCGTAGTGCGTGGTGCGTAGTGCGTGACCAACCAGAACACACATCACGCGATGAATTCATCAATCAGCGCCAACAACTCTTCCACATCCTTCAGCTGAATCTCGCCCATGTGCGCGATGCGGAAGGTCTTGCCTTTCAGAGCGCCGTAGCCGTCGGAGATTTGCATTCCTCTGGATTTGAGAAAGCCGTTGAGCGCCTTCACGTCGACGGCGCGCGTATTCGTCACGCATGTTACCGTCTGCGATCGATATCCGGCCTCCGCAAACAGATCGAACTTCTGCTGCGCCCAACTTCGTACCCGATCGGCCATGCGCGCGTGACGAGTGAACCTCGCCTCCAGTCCTTCGGCCAAGATCCGATCGAGGGCCGCGTCCAGCGCCCACATCAGCGAGATGGCGGGGGTCGCCGGCGTCTGATTCTTCACCAAATATTTTTCCAGATCGACAAAATCGAAGTAGAGGCCGCGCGCGGGAATGGTCTTGGCCTTCGCCAAAACCCGATCGGATACAGCGGCGAACGAAAGCCCCGGCGGCACGGCCAGGCATTTTTGCGACGAGGTCAACAGCACGTCGAGGCCCCACGCATCGAAATCGATCCGATCGCCGCCCAGCGAGGAAACCGCATCAACCAGGATCGTCACGTCCGGGTAGCGATCGTGCAGCCGGGCCGCGATATCTTTGATCGGGCTGACCACACCCGTCGAGGTTTCGTTGTGCACCACGGTGATCGCATCGAAGCCGCCGGCCTGCAGCGCCTCAGCGATCATTTCTGGCTTGACAGCCTTGCCCCATTCCACCTCGAGCGGCACAGCTTCTTTGCCGTTGGCTACGGCCACTTCATACCAGCGCTGC
Source organism: Anaerolineae bacterium (assembly GCA_003154115.1). Classification (GTDB taxonomy): domain Bacteria; phylum Chloroflexota; class Anaerolineae; order Fen-1058; family Fen-1058; genus Fen-1058. The sequence goes on along the minus strand of PMCF01000313.1, from coordinate 6,543 downwards.
GAGAACGAGCCGTTGACGGCGCACAGCACTTTGCGCGCCACGCCGTTGCGGATGGCGGCTTCTTGCAGCCCCGTGCCGGATGAGGTAGAGATATAGACGCGGCTGTGCGTGAAGAACACCTGTCGCAGCTTGGGCTGAAGGCGCGCGAAGAGTGCTTCAAAATCCTGGCCGCGATGGCCGATCAACGGTTGGTTCTGCGCCGCCAGCACATCAGGATGAACATCAGTCGGGCCGGGCATGAATAGACGAGCCATCGGGTCTCCAATTTTTCAATGTTCAATGGTTACTACTCAGCCGTCATGCCCGAAGGCTTCTATCGGGCATCCAGATGACCTTTGCGAAGCGTATTATCTCTGCGCTGGATTCCCGCTTAAAACGTGCGGGAATGACATCGCAACGAAGGCTGAATAGTAACGATCAATGAACAATGACAAAGTCAGCGCGTGGGCTTATCGTGAAACGTGACAAGTCCTTGCTCGATATCTTCCAATCCGCGCTGCAAAACCGGTGCGTGTGCGGTGCCCCGTAATCTCGCGGCGTCTTCTTTTGATAAAGCCAACGGCACCAAGGCCGCGAGCCGTGAAGCCGCGATAAATACGTCGGCTTCACGCGCCACTCGCTCGCGCGGAACGACGCCGCCAAAGCCGACGAACAACTTCACGGCGTCACGCGCTTCCAAATCCGTAATGCCATCGCCGACGAGCAAGGTGCGTTTTTCAGCGCCGCTGAGGTCTTGAAGGATGGTGCGCTTGCCCTGAGTTTCGATCAAGGGCGTGGGCGGCAAGCTCAGATAACGCTCGTCGGGGTTGCCGCCATAGCGATCGAGATCGTAGCGCCACCATTTGCCGGCGAGCTGATCGAATTCGATCGGCACCGCGCGGACGTTGCGGCCCGGCAGTCCCAACGATCGCGCAAATTCCTGCACGGCGAGCAGCAGACCGCCGCTCACCAGATAGACCTCGCATCCGGCAAAGCGCAGCGCGGCGATAGTTTCTTTGGCGTCCGGCACGACCGTCTCACGATACGCCTGCGCAATGCGGCGCAGATCGGCGCGCGTGGGGCGCAGCAGATCCAATCGAGCGGCGAAGACTTCCTCCAACTTGATCTCCCCGTCCATGGCGCGGCGGGTAAGATCGGCAATAGGTTCGTACTGGCCTGTCAGGCGCGCTAACTCGTCGATGCCTTCGATCGTCGTCAGCGTGCTGTCGCAGTCGAAAAATGCGATGCGAAAGGAAGAGGCGGGAGGTTGGGACATTGAGGAGGATCATAACAAAGCCAGGGATAAGAGGCAAGATGCAGGAGGCACAACATCCGTGCGCTTGCTCTCGTGCAGCTTGTCGTTTGTCACGATTATTCTGTCCGCTTCTCAACGCGCCGCTTGTCGAGGTCATCAGAACAGGTTATACTCAGGTCGTCCACGCCGCCCGTCTGGGGCCATCCGATGCCTGCTTGTGCCCTCAAATTGAGGAATCGTCATGATCAAGATCGTCACCGATACCACCGCTGAGTTATCACGCGACTACGGCCGCGCGCATGATATTGACGTGGTGCCCCAAATCATCCGCTTTGGCGAAGAGACCTTCCTGGAAGGTGTGGAGATGGATGAGCCGGAATTTCTGCGCCGGTTGAAGGCTTCGCCGACCTTGCCCGGCACGGCGGCCCCTGCTCCCGGCTTGTTTGACGCCGCCTATCGGCACGCGGCCGAACGCGGCTATCCCATCTTGTCGATTCATCCCTCGCGTGAAGTCAGCGGCACGGTCGCCGCGGCGAATGTCGCGCGCAGCCTTTATCCTCACGCCGACATTCGTGTGATCGATATGCGGACGGTTGCCGGATGTTTGGGCGAAGCCGTGAAACTGGCCGTGGAATGGCGCGACGCGGGTTTGCCGGCCGATGAGATCGAAACGCGCTTGACGGCCCTCATTCCGCGTAGCCGCACCTATTTTTTGGTAGCGACGCTGGAATATTTGCAGCGCAACGGACGCATCGGCGGAGCCTCGCGTTTGATCGGGAGCGTGCTGCAAATCAAGCCCATTCTACAATTGAGTGACGGACGCGTTGAGCCGCTCGATAAAGTACGGACCTATCAAAAAGCGTTGGATCGCTTGAAGGAACTGGTCGTAGCCGAATGTCCCCGCACGCCCGGCGCGCGCTTGAGCGTGATGCACTCCGATGTGGAAGCGGACGCGAACAAGTTGCGCGACGAACTGCGCGCCGTGTTGGGCATCGAAGAGATTCCGTTGTATTCGATCGGGCCAGCCATCACCACGCACGGTGGGCCTGGAATTTTGGCCGTCGGATTTTTCGCCGCTTGAGGCGTGCCGCTTAAGGTCAGTGACCAACTAGCCACCACTTACTACCATGTCTGAAACACCCGATCTCAAGAAACTCGAACAGACCCTTAAGCACATGACACCGGAGCAGTTCACGGCCTTGTGTGCCGAGCTGGGCCTGGACGAAGATTTGCTGGGCAAGACGCGTGACGAGCAGACTAAAACACTGCTATCCATGTCGCCCAATCTAAGCCGCGTGGTGCGGGTCGTGCGGCATGTCTGGCCGGAGGCTTTTGAGCCGCCGCCCGTCAAGCCCAAGCGCGAAATCAAATTACCGATCGGGCCGGTGGTGGGTTTCCTCGGGTTGATCGCCATCATCGCCGCGGGAGTGTGGATCGTGAGCAGCGCGCTCAATGCCAACTCGACGGAAGTGGTCAACTATCGGGTGACGTCTTCGCCGGTTCCTACACAAGCGCTGATCATCGGCTTGCGCACGGCGACGTTCACGTCCACGCCGACGAAGACGTTCACGCCTACGCCGACGAACACTCCCGACATGCCCAGCACACTTACCGCGACTTATGCGCCTACGGCAACTCCCACGCAGACGCCCACGCGCACCCGTACTCCCACGCGTACGCCGCGCGCTTCGGCGACGCCCGGACCAACGAGCGATAAACCGACGCGCACGCCGACGGCCACGTTCACGCCTGCACCAGCGGTACGCATGGTGTATCCCGCCGCCATCTTGAGCAGGCCCGCCTCCAATACCATCGTCGAAGGATCAAAGGCGTTTCAAATGCGGTGGATTGTGCCGGGGTTAAGCGAATTGAATCCCGACGAGCGCTATCGGGTGCGGCTGCGGCTAGATCAACAAGTGGTGTTCGATTATTTGACCGCCAACAATTGGTACGATAGGAGTGGCGCGCCCAACGGTGCGCCGGGCACTTACAACTGGGCTGTCGCGGTGGTGAAAATCGACGATGCCGGAAACACCCTCGGCGTCATGAGCCCGGAGAGCGAACGCTGGAACATCATCTGGCAGTGAAGAGATCTTCGATTCTATCTGATGAGGTTAGATTGTGAGCACAACTCTAAAAAGAATTAGCAAATGGGCAACTGAGTTACCATTTTGGGAACAGGCCGCATTGGAAAAGATTGTCACAGGTGTCGAGTTTGTAGAAGCCGACTACACCGAACTACTGCAATACTTAATGGAGGACGCCGAACTTGTTCCCAAAACAGCGAGTCGCCCGGCATTAGCTTTTCCTCAATGGGCAGAAGGCGACGACGCACCGAATGCAAGTAGTCCCATGAAGTTGACTAAACTTCATGGCCTTTGCAATGTCAATGCGCTCGTCTCTAACCAGGTTCTCACATTCGGTCCAGCCTTAACGGTTGTCTACGGAGCGAATGGTTCAGGCAAGTCGGGTTATGCGCGGGTGATTGCAAGCGCGGCGTTTACTCGTGGTGATAAGCAAGTTCTCAAAGATGTCACCCAGCCAGTTGATCCAGCCAAACTCATGACGGCGAAGATCGAACTTGCGGATGGCGGACCAAAGCCCGTGACGGTGGATTATGAAGTTGGGCAACCTTGTCCACCTATGAGATCCTTCTACGTATTCGATAGCACCAGTGTGCACGCTCACCTGACAAAGTCCAATCCGATGAGTTTTTCACCGGCAGGACTCGGCTACCTGACTCGATTGGCGGAAGTTACCGATCAGGTTCGCCTGAGGCTTCAATCGCAAATCGACCAACGCAACCGGGCCAACCCGTTTACGCCGCTTTTTTCGGGCAATACTGAAGTTTCGCAGCTGGTTGCTGGCCTGGGCGCAGGCACAGATCTTGAGGATGTTCGTCGATTAGCCAACCTGCCCAATGATGAACTGGCTCGCTTGAACAGTCTAGATCAAGAAATTGCCGAGCTCAAGAGCCAGAAGATGGCCGAGAAGATCGAGGAATTGCGGCAGAAGATCGAGGATTTGCAGAAGTTGCAGACCACGCTCGATCTACTATCCGCAACCTTAAGTGACGAAAGATCTGCCGAAATCGGCGCGCGAATTGAAGAATGGCAATCGCACAATGCCGCAGCTCAAAGCCTGAGTGTTGGGCAATTCAAAACAGATTATTTTTCTCAGACAGGTACCGACGCCTGGCAAGATTTCATTCAGGCTGCTCAGGCACTGGCCAAAGGCGAGTCTTCTCCAGACAAGCCATATCCGCAACCGGAGAGTCACTGCCTGCTCTGTCATCAACCGCTTTCTCTAGAATCTCGTGAGCTATTATTCCGCCTGTGGGCATTCCTCGAAGGCCAGGCTCAGTCCAAACTGGCAGAGATAGAAACCGAGTTGAATACGCGCTCTAGAGCATTAACCAGTCTAGATTTAGATTTCTTTACTGATCAGGCAGTGTCCTACCGTCATTTACAGGCGCAAGGCGACCTCATCTTGGCCAAGACCGAAGCCTATCTCGCCAAATGCCGTGAGCGGCAAAGCGCAATGCTCGATATGGCGCGGGAACGACAGGAAAAAATTATTTTGCCGTTCGCCGAGTCTCCAGCAGGTGAACTTGCGGATTTCACCAAGGCATTGTCGGAAGAGAAACAAGCGCTGGAAAATCTAGATATTGACAAGCAGATTGCAGAACTTGAAGCGCTCAAACTAGAATTGACGCATCGCCAGAGTTTAGCGGGCTTGCTGTCGCAGATTGAGCAGTTTGTTGCCGATCGCCAGTGGGCCAAGCACGCCAGCGAGTCAAAAGTCAAACGCTCAACGATGCACATCACGAAGAAATACAACGAGTTGTTCAGCGAGTTGGTCACTCAAAAATACGTGGACTTGTTTACAGATACGCTCAAGAAACTCAAATGCCCGCTCCGAGTGAAAGTGCAAACCAAAGCACAAAAGGGCACGACTCATAAGCAGATTGCCCTGTTGACAGATGCAAGTGTGCCTGCCGATCTAGCGCAACCTGAGAAAGTGTTGAGCGAAGGCGAACAACGTGCAGTAGCGCTAGCTGACTTCTTAACCGAAATGGCACTTGATGAAGGCAGCGCCGGTGTTGTGCTTGATGATCCCGTTACCTCGTTGGATTTCGGCTGGAAGGAAGTCGTAGCCGAGCATCTGGTACGCGAGGCGACTGGGCAACGCCAAGTTATTGTCTTCACCCATGACCTTCATTTTCTCTACTGCATCAAACATCGCGCACTGGCCGCAAAAGTTTCTTTGGAAACGCATTGGATCGAGAAGCGCGACGATAAGCCAGGCCACGTATTTCTAAACAACAGCCCTGATACCGAAAAAGACTACAAGTCTTCTGCTATACCACAAAGAATCTACAAAGAAGCAAAAGAACCGAGCCTGCCTCCTGAAAAACAACAAAGGCTCTTGAAAGACGGATTTGGTGCCTTGCGTACCTGCTACGAGGCCTTCGTCATTTTTGACCTGTTCGCCGGTTCTGTGCAGAGATTTGAAGAGCGAGTTGCAATCGAATCTTTACGAACCGTGGTGATCGATCGCGGCATTGTCAACGACGTGGTGGACAAAGTCGGGCTATTATCGCGTTACATAGAAGGCCATCTGCATAGTGATCCATACATCGCCGAGAAGCCTACTCCGGATATGCTGCTGCAAGAGATCAAAGACTATGATGAAATCAAGAAACGGCACAGCGACTTTAAGAAGGCCCAAGGCATCAAGTAGTTTAGAAATCGCAAGGATCATCGTATGACAGCAATCGTCCCCCGCCTCATCGAAGTCGCACTGCCTATCCGCGAAATCTCAGCGGAGAGTGTGCGTGACAAGAACATTCATCACGCGCACATTTCGCATCTGCACATCTGGTGGCGCGACGTCCATTAGCTGCTTCGCGCGCTGTCATATTTGCGTCCTTTATACCTGATCCAGATGACGTGAATTGCCCAAGAGAATTTCGTGATGCAGTCACCAGCTTGCTTAAGGACAATGTATCTAAAGCTCTAAAGAGTTATCGACGCGGGCGCAAGCATGTTCAATCACCTGATCCATACGAGCCTTATGAGGGTATTCTAGCTAGGTGTCCGTAGTCAGCACATTTTGCACACTTGGGTGTAATCAGCACATCATGCACAGCGACCGATAAAGTGTAGTCAGGACATCGTGCACAAGTGGCATGATTATCTTCCATCAAAAGGAGGATGATCATGTCTCAGCACTTCAATGAATCGGACGCCCGCCTCCGTCGCGAGGCCGTGAAACGATATCGCGCGGGTCAATCCGTGGACGAGATT
>PMCF01000197.1 GCA_003154115.1 Anaerolineae bacterium | reverse complement strand
CGATGGTCTTCGGGCTAAAGTAGCCACATTACGGGCAATACTGGCCATGTCCAACGACCAGCCAAATGGCACACCGTCGGAATCTTCGCCATTGATGCTCATCACGCCATCCACTGCGCGACTACTGTACGAGAGAGAGATAGCGGGCTGCAAGCCATGGCGACCGGCAGGTACTTCGATCGGGTAGGCAAAGGTCATAGCACCACTGAACAAGCCCACGGTAAGTGGAATGTATTTCAAATGCCAGCTGGCGGGGACATCACCACTTGCCGCCGCCGCATAGGTTAAAAAATGCGTCAAAGGAACTTGGAGAATGCCAGGGGAGACTTCGCGGGTATCCAACAATTCCGACCACGGCGCATCGGGGTTATCGGTTTGATAGAAAATCGCCAAGTGTTCGAACGATTTTAACTGCGTGCGCTCGACGAGTCCGCGCAAGTCCACGGTCAACGTAATTGGCTGATCGAAATTCTTGATGAGTTGTTGGGCTTTGGTATCCTGCGCCTCTAAATCAAATTGCGCGATTTGCCCGGATGGCTTAGCCTCGCGTTTCGACGTTGGCGGCTTGATGCTCACTTCGGTTGAACCCTCAAACAACCCGGCGGGCACGTCCAGCTGAATGCGTTGGTCGGACGAGTGCACTTGTCCGCCTGCTTGGTCAACGGTCTGCCGCGTTTCACTAGATCGCGAGCGTTCCAATGACGAGCGTGCCACTGTTCGCTTCAGGCGAAGCAATGGGCTGTGGGGTAACCGTAACTGTCGGTTCCATTATTGGCGTCGCGATGGGCGACACAAATTGATCGCGGTTTTGCGCAGCAGGCTCTGCCACTGCCTGGCTTTCCACCGCTGCCATCGGCTTGGCGCTGACCGGAATCACGGAGAACGATGCCACTGACTGCAAGACCAATGAGACCACGACGACCACACGAATGAGATTCCACATACGCTGAGAGTTCACGAACAACGTTCCTAACAAGAATGGCCCCCGCCGCGCGGTATTCTACGGAGAACGCTGATATTGTCAAGCCGTGATTCAGCGTGTTTTCCATATACCAAATTTCCTCTTGCTATACAAGCGCATTAGCGGCATAATTACACCTACCTCTAACCGACGGACGATTTTGCATGCCTGAGCAGCCAACGCCACCTGAGCCCCGTGAACCTTCCGGCACGCAGAATGTGAGCGGCGGTGTTACCGTGCAGCCTGGCGGCGATGCCAATGTCGGCGGTGATGTGGTCGGGCGCGATAAGGTCACGCAGACAACTACCACCGTCACCAACGTCGGTATGACGCCGGAAGCTGTGCGCCGTTTAGTCATCACTGTGGGCGGGTTGGTCTTTGCGACAGCATTCTGCTTTTTTGCCTTCGGAGCGGTCGCGGCGGCAGCCGCACTCAATACCTTTAACCGGCCGATCGTCTCAACCGAGGCAGCGGCGAATGACTTCCAGCGGAAGCTACAGACCATCAGCGCCTTGCCGGCCGGGCAGGCGTTTGAATGGCCGTTTGACGAAACCGAGTTGAGCTCATACATGCGCTTCATCCTCGGTCCGCAAATCGGCTTTGATGGCCGGGCGCGTTTCACGTCTAGCCACCAGGCGGTGTTTAAGGGACCGTGGTCGGGCGTGAATAATCTTCCGGTGATGGTGGTCACCACCATTCAAATCAATTCGGCGCCACTCTTCAAGACCGATAGCGCCTACGTGCAAATTTTGCCACTTGGTGATAATCTAGGTTGGGTGCCGGTATCACTCAGTACCGTGCAGCCCTTGATCGATCAAATTAACAGCAAGATTAAGAGTGGCTTTGCGGCGACCGGCGTGCGTTACCCGCCTTTTACACCGGATGGCACACCGGCTGGACCGTTGACGATTGACGGAGCTGCGAGATAGCATGGCGGGGACGTTGGCGTTAGTGGGCGCAGGGGAATTTCTGGATTCGATGAGTCCGGTGGATCGGCAGCTGCTCGATCGGGCGGGCGGCAGCCACGTCGTGATCTTGCCGACGGCTTCGGCGCCCGATGGGCCTGGCGTGCCCGAACGCTGGATCAAGCTGGGCGTCGATCATTTCACGAAGTTGGGCGCNNGATCGGATCCGCGCGGCGAATCTGGTTTATTTTTCCGGCGGCAAGCCCGACTTCTTGCACAAGACGTTGCAGGATACCGCCGTCTGGTCCGCGGTGAGTGAGGTGTTCGATCGGGGCGGCGTGGTGGCTGGCTGCAGTGCCGGGGCGATGATCATGGGCGGGTACGTGCCCGAATTCTCGCTGAAAGTCGGCGTTCCCTGGATCGATCGCTGGCAACCGTCCTTTGGATTGGTGCCCAACGCCATCATCATGCCGCACTACGACGAATTTCCAGAAGTGGTGGTGAAGCTGCTGTTTGGCCGACGACCGCCGGGATCGTATTTGATCGGCGTCGATGGACACACCGCGCTGGTCGGCGTTGATCGCACGTGGCAGGTCATGGGGGCGGGCCGGGTCACGGTGCGGCACGGCAAAGACACCAAGCGCTACACGACGGGCCAGACGGTGCCGTTAAGCTCTTAACCAGGAACACTATGGAAAGCCTTCAGTTTTTGCATGGACTTCTGTCACGCGCCTTGTTGTTGTTTACCGTGATAGCCGGTGTGTACGGGTTGGTTGAATATTTTCGCAAGCAAGTGGTTACGCCCAGTTATTGGGGCGTGATTGTCGTGGGTAATCTGGCCGCGGTGGGGCAGGGGGCGCTCGGGTTGATTCTCGCGCTCTCGGGCCAGCAGCCGGCCCAGTGGGTGCACATTTTGTATGGCGTGGTGGCGCTGCTGTGGATTCCCATCGTCAATTTCATCAACCACCTCGCCAACAACAGCGAGCATAATCGGCGCGAGACGCTTATCGTGGCGCTGCTTTCTTTGTTTGAAGCCGGCATCGTGCTGCGTGCGATCACCACCGCCTAATCAAATTTCAGCAGGTTGAAAATCCTATGGCTACTGACGAACCCAACAAAATCTTGGTCGTCGACGATTCACCCCAGATCAGCAAGGCGTTAAGCGACTTGCTCGGCGCGTCCGGTTATTTAGTGCGCGCCGCGCCCAGTGGCGAGCGCGCGCTGCAAATCCTGGACTCGGCCAAGTTCGATCTGATCATTACCGATCTCAAAATGACGGGCATGACGGGCATCGAGCTGGCCAAGAAGGTGCAGGAAAAAGTGCCGGGCTTGCCGGTCATCATCTTGACCGGCTTCGGCGATATGGATAGCGTCATCAGCGCGCTGCGGCTAGGCGTGGCCGATTACTTGAAGAAACCCTTCTCGATCGATGAAGTCCTGTCGGTGGTCGAGCGCGAAATCGTGAAGAGCAAGGGGCGACCGGTGACGTCGGCGACCGCCGCCAAGACGGAAGAGAAGCCGCCGCGCCTGTACATTTTCGCTCAACGCGATCTCGAGCAGATCGAAGCGGTGCTCTCACGGTTGCGCGCGCAGGCGACGGCCGAATCGGCGATGCTGGTGGAACAAGCCGGCTACGTGATTGCGGCCAAAGGCCTGAGCAGCAGCGGCGATGTCGAGCCGCTCTCGAATCTCATTGCCAGTTCCCGATCGAGTTCGGCTTCCCTGGCGTCGCTGCTTGGCGAAGTGCAAGATTTCTCGACGAGCTATATGGAAGGCCAGCGCGTCAGTGTCTACACCACGTCGTTGGGCCGCAGTCTGTATCTGGCTGTCATCGTGCCTAAAGGCACCAAGCAAGGTCTGGTGTGGCTATACGCTAAAGAGGCCGCGGTCGAGATCGATCGGATTGTGCAGCGCGCCACCGCGTCCATGCAGCAGCAATTGGGCCATGCCGTCAGTCCGGCCGACACAGACAAGATGCGCAAAGAATTGGCCGATCAAAAAGTGGAGAACGTCTTCGAGCGCCGGCGCACGCCTCCTCCTCCTCCGCCGCCGCGTCTGGATCGCACACCGCCTCCGTCGAATGTTTCGACGATCTCATTTAAGAAAGATCGATCGCGGCCCGACGTAACCACGACGGCGGCTGAGTCGCCGGTGGAAGAAAAACCGGCCGCCAATGACATCAGCTTTGAAGAAGCCATGAAATTGGGTCTACTGGCCAACGTCGCGCCCGAGCCTGCACCTGAGCCGACGACGCCCACAGAAGCCGAGACCTCGGGTGGATTGACGCCGGACAAATTCGAGGAAGCCCTGTTGAAAGGGTTGTTCGGCGATTAGCGGCACACGAACGTATAGGCAGTTATCCCGTAGAGGCGAGGCCCACTCGCCTCTACGGCTGTCAGGAAAGGTTGTCCAATTTGAAGCGGCTGTCAGTTAACGGTTTAGCATTTTATCAATTTGATGGATTGAGCTCTTATTCCGATCTTTATCATGGCGCGTTCACACGCCTGGGCGGCGTGAGTCAAGCGCCCTATGCATCGCTGAACCTGGCGCGCTCCGTCGGCGATGAGGCGCAGATCGTGCAGGAAAATAATCGGCGCATGTTGTCCGTGTTTGACCTGACCCCCGATCGCGCCACGACGGCGTGGTTGGTGCATGGCCGCCTGGTCGCAGTGATGACATCGGCTGACGCGGGCAGTTACAAACAGGGTTACGATGCCATTATCACGCGCGAACGCGGCCTCGCTTTAACCATGCGCTTTGCCGATTGCGTGCCGATTGTCTTTTTCGATCCGGTGCAGCAAGCGATCGGTCTGGCGCATGCCGGCTGGCGTGGCGTGGCCGTAAACGTCATCGCCGCGACGGTGGACGCGTTGCGCGACAACTTCGGATCGCATCCGCGCGATCTGTGGGCGGGGATTGGGCCGTGCATCAGCGCCGATCGATATCGTGTGGGCCAGGAAGTGATCGATCAAGTCACCCCGGCGTGTCCACCTCACGCCCCGATCGCGCTGCGCCAACCCGATGATTCCCTGCACCTCGATTTGAATACCGCTGTCAGTGCGCAGCTGCAGGCCTGCGGCGTTGAGAACATCGAAGACTCAGCCCTCTGCACGGCCTCCAACACAACCGAGTGGTTCTCGCATCGGGCTGAGAACGGCAAAACGGGAAGATTCGGAGTGGTGATCGGGTTGCGAGAATGAAACGTGGTTCGTGATGCGTGGTGCGTGAGGGTATCCGGACTCGAGGCTGCGCGAAGCCCGCTTGAGCGTTAGCCGGTGACTAGCGCAGAGCCCGGCTACGCCCGGCGGCCCGCCGCATTGCAGAAATCGCTCTAGCTTGAAAACACATTTACACAACACGCAACACGCAATACGCAATACGCAACAATCAGCCATGATTAATTCTCTGCAAGATAACCTCATTCGTGTTCAAGATCGCATCGCGGCGGCGGCCGTGCGGGCCGGACGTGACGCCTCTGCGATCACGCTCGTCGCCGTCAGCAAGACGCATCCCGTCGAGGCGCTGATTGCCGCGTACGAATTGGGGGTGCGGCACTTTGGCGAAAATCGCGTCGAGGAAGCTACGTTGAAACAGCTGGTCTTCAGACAGCGCGTGTTTGACCAAAGCGTAACGTTTCACATGATCGGTCACGTGCAAAGCCGCAAAGCCGAGGAAGCGGCAATGTGGTTCGATCGCGTGCATTCGGTGGACAGCGTGAAGTTGGCGCAGCGCTTAGCGCGTTTCACTACGAAGCCGCTGCCGATCTTGCTAGAAGTAAATGTCTCCGGCGAGGAGAGCAAGTACGGTTTCGACGGCGCGCGACGCGCCGAGCTGTTCAACGCGGTCGAATCTATCGCACAACTGCCGAACCTTCAACTCGACGGTTTGATGACCATGGCCCCCATCGTGGCTGAACCGGAACAAGCCCGGCCGGTCTTTCGCGCGCTGCGTGACTTGCGCGACGAGATCGAAGCGCGTTATCCGGCGCTCCAGTTACCGCATTTGTCGATGGGCATGACCGACGATTTTGAAGTGGCGATTGAAGAAGGCGCGACGTTGGTGCGTGTGGGCCGCGCGATTTTCGGAGAGAGAAGCACATGACATGGTCGATCACCGAAGCGAATGGCGGCGTCACGTTCAGCGTGCGCGTCGTGCCGCGCTCCAGCCGCAATCAGATCGTCGGCGTGGAGGGTGGGGCGCTGAAGATCAAACTGACTGCGCCGCCGGTCGAAGGTGCGGCGAATGCGGCGTTGATCGAATTTGTGGCGGAGCGACTGGGCGTGCGACGCAGCGCCGTGTCGATCGTCAGCGGGGACAAAGCGCGGAATAAGATTGTGCGAGTGAATGGGGTGGCGCGGGAGCAGGTGTTGAAAAAAGTTTAGGATATGTTCAACGCGCACTGGCGCGCACCGTCTTCGTGGTGCGCGCGCGTGTCACTGCAGTGGGCGGCTTTGAGTTGGGCGCGGCTGGGCGAGTGACGCGACCGGCCAGTGCCACGTTGATAAACTGGTTTAGGCTGACGCCTTCTTGCTCGGCGGCTTCGACTAACTGTTGATGCAAGGTGCGTGGCACCCGCACGACGAATCGGCCGCTGTACGCTTCGCTGGCCTGCGGCTCAGGAATTGGCCGGCCATCTTCCAGCGCGATTTCGAGCCAACCCGACAACGCATCCTGAACCAGGTCGGCGGCTTCTTCGGGAGAGTCGCCCTCGGTCCGAAGGCTGCCCAACAGTTTTGCGGTATACCCTGTGGTTCTATCTTGGCAGCGGCGTCCCGGCGCGTTGGCCGATCGACTCCAGCGTCACATACGCGGCATCGCGCACGGATTGATCGGGGTCGATCAACAGGGCGCGCAGTTTGTCGTGCAGTTCCAGATCGCCCACAAAACGCAGGGTTTGCAGCGCGGCCTGCCGCACATTGGGCTGGCCCTGTTCCAGCGCGCGCATCAAGGCATTGACCGACTGCCGCCCCACGCCGATGCCCAACCCTTGTTGAGCCGCCCATTCCACCAGCCAGGCTTGTTGATCGATCACGATGGGCGAGAGATCGATCGGCGGGCGTTCGGCGGGCCGCAGGGCGTTCTTCTCCATGGCCTTCAACGCGTCAAGCGCCGCCGTGCGCACATACCACTGCGCTTCTTCGCGTTCCATTTTTTGCAGCAGCTCACGCGCCCAATCGGAACCGATGGCGGCCAGACCAAACGTGGCGGCGCGGCGCACTTTAATCTCATCCTCACCGGCGGCTTCGCGCAAAATCTGATAACCTTCTTCACCGCAATCGGCCAGCAGTTCTGCCACCAACTGCTGCCCGTCTTCGTCGAGTTCCAACAGCAAGCGAATCATCAACTCGGCGGCCGGAGCCGATCCATTGCGTGCGATAGCGCCGATGGCCCGCAGCGCCGTGTTGCGCACGGCGACGTTGGGATCTTTCAGGGCCGCGTTGAAGAGGGGCAGATCGTTCTCGCGTCCCAACTGGCCGAGGCCGCGTAAGCACAGCTGCCGCACGGTGGGATCGGTTTGAGTGAGCCCCTTCTTCAGCAAGAAGGCCAGACCCTTGTCGTGCGTCGCCACCAATCCATCCAGCGCTCGTTCGCGGAGGGGCGTCAGCTGATCGGGTTGGAGAAAGTTGCGCGCCAGTTCGCCCATCGTGCGGCTGCGCCACGGCGCATCGGGCGCGGCGTAGCCCGTCCAGCGTGCGGCGATCAGCAAATGCGTCCGACTCAGATCGTCCGATGAATTCAAGGCACGTCCGACATACGTGGCCGGATCGGTCAGCGTGGCGTAGAAGTCAAAGACCTCGCTCCATTCGCTTTGATCCCAGTGCTCGTCGAGAGCGGCACCACCATGTACGGCGTGATAGGCCGCCAAATAAGCCGACAAACGACGATGAGCAAACGTGTAGGCATCCGCACCGAAAGGCAGGAACAGCCCGGATTTGTCGGCGATGGTGCGCGCGATGTCGGAAGCCGGCGTGGTGCTGGTCTTGGCCGCTTGATCTTCGGACACCGGGGCGGGCAGCACCACCTCGATGGCTTGTTGAATCTCGTCGAAGCCAATATCCCAGCGCTGCTCTTGATACAACGACCAGGCCACCTTGCCCAGAGCCGCGCTCAGCTTATCGGCGCTGAGTAGATCTTCCGTTGCGTCGGCGGGTCGCACGGCGCGTTCCAGCCAGTGATCGTAGGTCTCGATGCGGCTGGTGGGGAAGCGCGTGCGGGTGCGCCAATCGATCAGCGCCAACGTGAGATCGATCGGGCTGGCCGTGAGGTCGGACATTTGCCGCACGGCTTCGGTGATGATCTTGCGATCCTGCCGTCCGCCGCCGAGCACGGCGATCCAGTTTTGGGTGAACTGATCGACTTCGCGGAACGTCCAATCCGCCAACTTCAGCGCGGCGAACCCCATATTTTGCAGCGCGCCATAGCCAAGCAAACCGGTCGTCACGACCACTTGATTGTTGGGGAATTGAGAGAGCAGCGCGGCCAACCAGGGCACACAGCGCGCGCGTTGTTGCGGCGTGATTTCGTCGAGGCCGTCGAGGAGCAGAATGGCCGTGCCACGCTGCACGCGGCCTTTCATGAGGTTGCCGACGTTAGGTGCGATGAGACTGGAGACGTGCCCAGTGGCCGCCGGGATGAGGACACCCAGTGGATCGTTATCGTTCGCTTTAGTCCAATCGACCTCGGCTAAGTGCAAGAGCAGCGGCAACCGATCGATCGTGCCGAGTTCGGCGGGCGCTTGTTTGGTGATGTGATTGCGCGCGATTTTGGTCAATAACGTGGTGCGCCCCGTTCCCGATTGACCCAGCACGACCAGACGCTGCGTGCTGCGTAATGCCACCGCGACGAGCACCGGCTTAAGGGCTGCCGAATCGATCGGGTTGAGCGTGGGCCGCGCCGGTGGTGGATCGAATTGCTGCGCAACGTAAGCGGCGTCGAAATCGGCTTGCTCGTAAGCCAACGAAAGTTGATCACAGTAAGTCAACAGCGCCTTGCTATAGCGCTGCTCCACGCCCGCCGTCAATTGATTCTTGAGCGCTTCAAACTTGGCGCGGATCTTTTTCCAAAGCACACTTAATTGTTCACGGCGGCGATAGGCCACAAACGAAATGGCAAAGGCCACTAGCGCGCCGATGATGAACGAACCAAAATCAAATCTCATCGTCTCATTCCTCACGAAGGGGACGCGGCAACCCCGCGCCCTTACGAATCACACGCGCACTAAAATCCGTTCACAGTTGGGGCAGCGGGTCGTGTGTTCGGCCTGGCTCAGTTGTTGCAAGACATGCGCCGGGACGCGCACTTTGCAGCTGCCGCACAGATTGTTTTCCATTTCGACGACGACGACGCCGCCTTTGCGCCGGCGCAATTGATCATACGTTACCAAATCCGGTGCGCCCAGTTGAGCGCGGGCCTCGGCTTGTTCGCCGGTCTTCTCGGCGAAATCGTGTTCCAACTGCGTCAACTCCACGGCCAGATCGCCCTGGCTGGCGCGCCATTCCGCAGCGATGCGCGCGTCGGCTGTGGTGCGCGTTTCCAGTTCGTTCTCGGCTTCTTCCAGCGCCACCATGGCGGCGAAGAGTTGATCGTCGAGCGTGTTCTTCTGCCGCCTCAAAGAAGCGATGTCGTTTTGCAGATCGAGCAATTCTTTGGGGTTTTTGACCAGGCCGCTGTACATGCGCTGCTCGGCTTGTGTAATCCTGGTTTCGAGCGAGGCGTCGGACAGTTCCAGGTCTTTGCGGGTCGCCCGTTTGTGTGTGGCGGATTCCTGGGCGGCGCGCAGAGCCGATCGCGCGGCGATCAATTCTTCGGTTTCGTGCAGCGACGCTTTGATTTCGGTCAGGCGTCGGGTGAGCCGATCGATCACGGAGTCGATGTCTTGCAGGTCGAGGAGGGCTTCGGCTTTTGTCATAGTGCAATTATAGCGTTGAATAGGCTTGTGTGGCAACTTGTGCTAGAATCGGCGCATGACCTTAGCTCCCCGGATTTCTTCTGCAGAACGACGGTGGTTGATGGGCGTCTCGCTGATGGTGTTAGGCCTGGCGTCGCTGCCCTACCTGGTCGGGGCGTTGGCCGCCGGGCCCGATCGAATCTTCACCGGCCTCCAGGTCAGCCCGTTGGATGGCTTGACCTACCTCGCCAAGATGCGCCTGGGCTACAACGGCGAGTGGCTCTTCCGTTTGCTCTTCACGCCCGAACAGGGGCAGGGCGTTTTCCTCTTCACGTACTTCATGGCACTGGGACAGTTGGCGCGGTTGACGGGCCTATCGTTGATCGTGGTATTCCATCTGGCACGTTTGATCGGTGGCTTTGCGCTGTTGTGGATGATCTATCAACTCATCGCGCGGGTGACCGACACGATCGATCTGCGCCGCCGAGCGTGGTGGATCGTCGCGCTGTCGTCGGGGGTGGGTTGGCTGGCTGCGCTGCTGGGGCACGGCGACACTTCCGATCTGACGATCCCCGAATCGAACACGTTCTATAGTTTGATCGCTAACGCGCACTTTGCACTGGCCGCGGCGATCATGATCGCGCTGATCCTGCTTGTGCTGGAAATGCGCTCCTTCTCGATCGGGCGTATGGCGCTGCTGACGGGTCTATCGTTGGTGCTGGCGATCATTCAACCGTTTGCGCCCATCGCGGTCTACACGATTCTGGGTGTGACGCTGTTGGTGATGTGGTGGCGCGACTTACGAACGCATTCCGAGCGGAGCGAAGCGCAGTCGAAGAACGCGTTCGCCTTTCCACGCACGCAATTCCTCGCAGCTTTCATCGCCGGATTGATCACGGCTCCGTTGTTGCTGTATCTCTACTCGGCCACGCAGGCCGATGCGGTACTGCGGGCCTGGGCGCAGCAGAATCAAACGCCGTCGCCGCCGCCGCTCGATTACATGCTGGGGTATGGGCTGCTGTGGATCTTCGCGTTCTTTGGCGCGCGGCAAGCGTGGCGGCGCAGATCTGATTGGGATGTGTTGTTGCTGGCCTGGGTGTTGGTGACGCTGCCGTTGCTGTATGCGCCGTTTCCGCTGCAGCGCCGTTTATCGTTGGGGCTGCACGTGCCGATCGCGATTCTGGCGGCGATCGGATTGACTGCGATCGTGCGCGCGAAATGGCCGCGCCGCGCCTTGATCGGCGTGATGCTGTTGACCTCGGTCTTCATCGAACTGGCGTTGTTCGGTGGGGCGCTGGCGCACGATCCACGCATTTATCTCTCGACAAACGAAGCACAGGCGTTAAGCTGGTTGCAACAAAACGCGCCGACGAGTGTGGTGGTGCTGGCCTCGCCGGAGATGGGCGGCTTCATTCCGGCGTTTTCCGGTCAACGCGTCGTGTATGGGCATCCGTTTGAAACGGTCGATGCGAAACGCCGTGAACAGTTGGTGAGAGACTTCTTTGCCGGCACGATCGATCGGGCGCAGGTGCTGCGCGACAATGCGGTCGCGTATATCCTCGTCGGGCCGCGCGAACGACAGTTAGGCGTGTTGGATGCGAAAGATTTACCGCTGGAAGAAGTTTTTTCGGCGGGTGATGTGGTGGTCTATCGCGTAAAACGTAAAACGTGAAACGTGAAACGTAAAACGTGAAACGCCATTCACTCGTCACTCATTACTCATCATGTCTCAACGCTCTTATCTGATTCTTCCCATCTTGCTCCTTATCGCCCTCGCCATCCTCGCGCCGATTCTGCCGCAGTTTGGAACGGGTCTCATTTATCCTGCGCATTCTTCATACAGCGATTTGACCATCACCCACTGGCCGGCGTTTGCTTACACGCGCTATCAACTGCAAGCGACCGGACAGATTCCGTTGTGGCGCACGTCGATCCTGTCGGGCACGCCGTTTGCGGCCGATCCACTCTCGGGCCTGTTTTATCCGCTGCACTGGATCGCGTTCATCTCATTTGTGCCGCTGAGTGTGGCGTTCAATCTGTTGATGCTGATCCACTTCACGCTGGCAGCCGCGACCATGTATGGGTTGATGCGGCGTTGGTCGATCGGACGGGCCGCGGCATTGATCGTGGCGTTTGCGTATGCGGCCTCGCCCAAGATCATCGCGCACATGGGCGTGGGGCACGTCACGCTGGTTGAGGCCTGGGCGTGGATGCCGTTAGTCATCGTCGGGGCGGCGCCCTCACCACGTACCGGCAAGCCGAATGCACTGTTATCCGGCGTGGCCTTAGCGTTGTGCCTCCTGGCCGATGCGCGCATGGCGGTATATGCGGTGGTGGTGTTGGGTTTGTATGTGTTGATCACGCGCGAGGTGTTGATCGCGCGCGCACAACGCGACAGGCGAACGTGGCTGACGATCGTGGGGTTGTTGGTGGTGATCGGCGTCGTGGCGTTGGCGTTGTCGGCGGCGGCGTGGCTGCCCGCGCTCACATTGACGGATGGCACGGCGCGCACGAAACTCTCGCCGCAAGAAGCAGGCACGTTGTCGTTGGATGCGGTATATCTCATCGGTTTACTCATCGCCGATCGCAGCGGCGCGGCGGAACGCATGACGTACGTCGGTCTGGTCGTGTTGGTGTTGGCCGTGGTCGGCGTGAAATTGATGTGGCACACGCGGCGACGCTTGATGCTGTGGTTCATCGTCGTGATCGCCGTCGGCGTCGTTGCAGCGTTGGGAACGAATACGCCGTTATACACCTTGCTCTATCAGCTTCCCGGCTCCACCTTGTTTCGCGTCCCGGCGCGCGCGTGGTTCCTGGTGTCATTCGCGCTGGCCGCGCTGGCGGGCTTCGGCGTGCAAGGGTTGATCGAGTGGACCGGGCGCGCGCAGCGCCGATCGAGCTTGCTGGCGACGACGATCATTCTCTTCGCGTTGTTGTTCGGGCTCTTGGGCGCGGCAACTTCACGCTCGATTAGTTTTCTGGCGATAGCGATCTTGATACCCCTCACGGTGATTGTGATCGTGCTGCGTTTACGCGGGCGTCTCACCCCCGATCGATTTGTGCTGGCAATGGCGGCCTTGGTGGTGATCGATCTACTGGCGATCGATTGGGCCTTGTATCGGCCGATCGGGGTGGCTGAGGCGTTCGCCGATGGAAGCGAACCGGCGGCGTGGTTGAGTCAACAGCCCGGTTCATTTCGGGCCTATTCGCCGTCCTATTCCATTCCGCAGCAGGTAGGCCAACTCTTTCAACTGCAACTGGCCGATGGGATCGATCCGCTGCAATTACGACGGTACGTGATGTTCATGTATCAAGCCTCGGGAGTGGGGGCGTGGCCGTATGCGGTGACGCTGCCGGCCTTTGTCGGCGCGCAGACAGATGCAGACATCCGCACGGCGTTGAAAGACATTCAACCGAATGCGGCCTTGCTGGGCCTGTTGAATGTGAAGTACATCGCTGCGGCCTTCCCGATCGCGCAACCCGATCTGATCGAACGCGCGGTGTTCAGCACAACGCACGTGTATGAGAACGCGCGTGTCTTGCCGCGGGCTTTTCTGGTGAACAAGATCGATGTGGCGGCTTCACCTGAAGCGGCGAGCGCGTGGTTGACGACGCACGATGTGTCAGTCGCGGCGGTGGTGGAAGGGCTACCGTTGCCGATCGAGTTGCCCGCCGCCCCCGGCATAGCACAGGTGATCGATCAGTCCGCCGATCACAGCGAGATCAAAGCGACCGGCCCGGGCTGGTTGGTGCTGAGTGAAGTGATCGCGCCGGATTGGGACGCGCGCCTTGACGGTGAGACGGTCGATGTGCTTCCGACCGATCTGACGCTGCGCGGCGTGTATGTGCCGTGGGGCGATCACACCATCACGCTCGACTATCAACCGCGACGGGTGTATGCGGGTGTGTTGATCAGCATGTTGAGTGTGATGGCCGTTGGAATTACCTTGTTCATTAAGCGCTGGGTGAGAGGATAGTCTTATGGAAAAGCCGAGTGTCGTCACACGCGCTGAATGGCGCTGGGTGATCATTTGGATCATCATCGCGTTGATCATCACCAGCATCCCGTATGCGGTCGGGGCGTTATCCTCGACTCCGGATCAGGTCTTCAGCGGATTTGTGATCGCCGTCGAAGATGGCAACCTTTATCTCGCCAAGATGAATGAAGGGGCGCATGGCGCCTGGCTGTTTCACCTGCCGTACACGTCAGAGCCGCATATGGGCACGTTGTTTCACATCTTCTATTTGTTGCTCGGCAAACTGGCGGTGCTGACGACCTGGACGCCGATCGTCATTTTTCATCTGGCGCGTGTGATCGGCGCGGCGCTGTTTCTCGTGGTACTGTATCGATTTATTGCGATGTTTGTCGCGTCGCGTGCGGTGCGGCGAATTGCTTTTCTACTGATCGTCTTCAGCGGCGGACTGGGCTGGCTGTTGATTTTGATCGGTCAGCCGAATTGGCTGAACAACCTGCCGATCGATCTCATTTCGCCCGAAGCGTTTGCGTTCTTAACCATCTACGCTTTTCCCCACATCGCTTTGGCGCGCATGCTCTTGCTGCTCGGTTTGATGTTCATGTGGTCTGATCAACCACGGCCTAGTCGGCGCGTGCTGGCGGCAGGGGTCTGTTGGTCGTTCATGGGCCTGCTCGTGCCGATGGATGTCGGCGTGGCCGATGCTGTCCTGGGCGCGGGCCTGGTCGCCGGCGCGCTGCTGCACCGCCGGATCGATTGGCCGCAAGTGCGTCGCGCGATTAGCGTGATACTGATTACTGCGCCTGTACCGATTTACAGTTTTCTGGTATTCAAGCTGGATCCCATTCTGGCCGTTTGGCTTGAGCAAAGCGTTTTACTTTCTCCCCCGCCGCCGCATTACGTCGCAGCTTTTCTCCTGATGGGCATCTTAGCCATTATCGGCTTGCTGCGATTTCCGCACTCCGAAGTCCGTAGTCCCAACTTGATTGGCTGGCTGATCATCATTCCGATCCTGATCTATGTGCCCGTGAGTTTTCAACGCCGTCTGTTCGAAGGCTGGCAAATTCCGTTGTGTATTTTCGCCTCGCTTGGCTTAGTGTATCGCGTGCTGCCGGCCTGGCGTCGATCGCGCCTGGTGCGTTGGTTAACCAGGCGCCGCCGTTACTCGGCGCGCGGGCTGCGTCACTGGGCCCTGGCCGGGCTGATCGTTTTTTCAGCATTGACTTACATCCTGCTCTGGAGCAATCACATTGTCTTCATGTTGCTCCAGCAGCCGCCCGGCTTTCGCGCGGGCGGTGAGATCGCCGCGCTCGATTGGCTGAATCAATACGCGACAGAGGCGGATGTCGTATTGTCTTCGGAATATACCGGCAACTTTTTACCGGCGCGCGTGGAAGCGCGTGTCTTTTTGGGGCATGGACCGGAAACGGCCTACAGCGCTGACAAACGCCTACTCGTCGCGAAGTTTTACGATGCGGCCACATCCGATGAATGGCGACAAGACTTCTTGCGCCAATGGCCCATCACCTACGTGTTCTGCGGGCCGCAGGAAAAAAAGATCGGACAATTCGATCCAGCGGCTGCGGATTATTTGAAGTTGGAATATGACCAGATGGGGTATCAGATTTATCGGGTCGTGAGACCAAACGAATGATGAAGGCACGGTCTTTTCTTCAACGTTACTGGCCGATCCTCGTCTTGATCGCCGCGCCGCTGGTGCTCTTCGCGCCGATCCTCATCGGCCGCGTGTGGTACTGGGGCGTGCCGTTGTTGCAGTTCTATCCGTGGCAGCGCCTGGCGGCGGAGTCCTATCAGGCCGGACAACTGCCTTTATGGAATTCGCTCGTCGGCAATGGTGCGCCGCTGGCAGCCAACTTACAAACGGGTGCATTCTATCCGCTGAACTTCCTCTACTTGTTATTACCCACCGAATATGCGATGGGCTACGCGGCGATCTTGCATGTGATCCTCGCCGGGCTGTTCATGTATGCCTATCTGCGGACAATGAAGTTGTCAATGTTGGCGGCGTTGATCGGCGCGTTGGCGTTTGAAATGAACGGATTCTTGATCGCGCGGGCAGGCTTCTTCAGCGTGACGGCGGCAGTGCCGTGGTTAGCGGCGTGGTTATGGCGCGCGGAGAAGTTGCATGAAGCAGGAGGCAGGAGGCAAGAGGCAGGAGGCAAGAAGCAAGAGGCAGGAGGCAGGAGGCAAGAGGCAAGAGGCAGGTTGCAAGATGCGTTGTGGTTGGCGCTGGTGATTGGACTCGGTGTGTTGGCCGGTCACGCGCAGACGGCGGTATATGGCCTGATCTTTGTCTCGCTCTATTTTGCGTGGCGCACTTCCTCCAATCGCGTCTCGCTCCGTCCCTCCATCCCGCGTTCCCTCATTCTCTTTGCAATCGCGGTTCTCCTCGGCCTCGGCCTCGCCGCAATTCAACTGCTGCCTGCGGCTGAACTCACGCGTGAATCGCAGCGCGCAGGTGGGCTGGACTACACCAAGATCATGACGCATTCATTCTGGCCGCTGCGTTTGCTGACGCTGCTCTCGCCAGACTTCTTCGGTAATCCTACACAAAACAATTTCTGGGGCTACGACAACTATTGGGAAAATGCAGCCTACATCGGGGTGATTCCGATCTTGCTCGCGCTCTATGCGATCTGGAATCGCATCCGGCGCAAGGTCACTCAAGGCCCGATCGGTTTTCTGGCGTTGACGGCGGCTGTGTCGCTGATCCTCGCTTTTGGCTGGTTCACACCGATCTATCCATTCCTGTACAACACCGTGCCCGGCTTCGATCTCTTTCAAGGGCCGGCCCGCTGGCTGATTGTCACCCTCGTCGCGTTGTGCGCGCTGGCCGGATTTGGGATGCAGCAGGTGCTCGATCTAGGCGTGTCGCGAAAAGCCGCCACCCGATTGATCCTCTTGGGCCTCGCGTTATCTCTCGCGGGTTTGGCGGCGAATTTTGTCTTGAAGGGCCGCGTGGAAACGTTTGGCCCGGCCACACTGCGGTTAGGCGCTTTGTTGATTCTCGCCGGTCGGTTATTTCAATCAAAAATCAAAAATCAAAAATCAAAAATTGTATTAGTCTTGGTCGTCGCGCTCGATCTGATCACCGCACACTTCGCGCTCAACCCCACGCTGCCGCCGGACATCTATCGCGCGGCTAATCCTTCGGCTGAAGCGTTGCGAGCCGATGGATCGATCGGGCGGACGTTCACCTTCGCACAGGACGAAGAAGCGGTCAAATTTGGCACGTATCTGGCGCATAAGACGTCTGATGGCAAGACCCAGTTCGATGGCTTTGGCCCGAACGATCTGGATTTCTGGCTGAACGAGCGCACGGCGCTGTTACCGAACGCCGCTATGATCGATCGCGTGCCCTCGGCCAACAACTTCGATTCGCTGATTGTGGGGCGCTATCAAAACCTGCTGGATAGAATTAATGCGCTGCCGGTGGAACAGGCTCTGCCGTTGTTGAGCCAGATGCACGTCGGGTACATCGTCAGCCCGCGGGAATTGAATCTGCCGATCGTGACACGCACACCCGATGTGACGATCTATCGTAACGACCAGGTTCTGCCGCGCGCCTGGCTGGCGGCCCAAGAGGTTGACGTGCAAAATGTTTCGACGATCATGCCCGGATCGGCGATTGAGTCTTTGACCGATTCTGGTAACACCGTTACAATACGCGCCAGCTCACCGCAGGCTGGTTGGTTGATTCTGTCCGACACATTTTATCCGGGCTGGCAGGCTAATGTGGATGGCGTGCCAACTGAAATTCAAGTGGCGAATACGGCTTTTCGGGCCGTGAAAGTTCCGGCGGGCGCACACACGATCGAATTTCGTTACGAGCCGTGTTCGGTTTCGCTGGGGTTGCTGGTGTCGCTGGTTTCTCTGGTCATCATCAGCGGTGGGTTGATCGTCTCTCACTGGCGAGGTCAATCGCGATGATGAAACGGTTGCGACCGTGGCACGTGGCGTTGGCGATCAGCCTGCTGTATGTGCTGTTGACGCTGGCCCGCTACAATGGCGCCCCCAAATATTTTGCGCTGATCGGCACTCGCTACGATCCGGGGTTGCCGGACGGGCGGCCGGGTTACGACGGGCAGTTTGCGTATCAAATCGCGCGTGATCCGGCGAACGGTTGGACGAAAACCGATGTGCCCGCGTATCGTTATCAGCGCATCGTGTATCCCATCGCCGCGCGGGTGCTGGCGCTGGGCAATGCCGACCTGGTACCGTGGACGCTGATCCTGATCAACCTCGGCGCGCTGGCTGTTGGGACGGGCTTCACCGAAGAAATCTTGCAGCACTTTCACATGAGCCGCTGGTACGCGTTGGCTTATAGCCTGAGCGCTGGAACTTTGATGTCAGTGCGGCTCGATTTGACAGAGCCGCTGGCATACGCGTTGGCGCAAGCCGGTGTGCTGCTGGCCTTGAAGGATCGCTGGCGTTGGGCGGCGGTGGCATTTGCCGTCGCTGCTTTGACCAAAGAAATGACATTGGCCTGCGCCGCTGCCATCGGAGTGGTGTATCTGGCCCAGCGTGACTGGCGCAAGTTGATCGGATTCAGCGTGATCGTGTTGGCGCCGTTTGCGATCTGGCAGGTGGTGTTGTGGCAGTGGTTCGGGCAGTTCGGCATCGGATCGGGCGGATCATTAGCAACGCCGTTTGAGATTGTGCCTTTGCGCGGCTTGTGGTCGCTAGCTTTTCTCGACCTGCGGGTCTTCGCGCTGCTGGCGGCAATCATGATCCCGCTGGCGGTGATCCCGGCGTTGATCAGCTTATGGGTCACCGGCCGCGATGCGGCGCGATATATCACAGAGCGCATCATTGACATTCCGATGATTTTACTACTGCTCAACGCGCTGCTGATCCTTATCACGCCACAATCGACGTTTCGGGAACCGCTTGCGATGTCACGCTATATTGTCGGATTGATTGCCGCTGTGCTGACTTATGCAGCCTCACGCCGATCAAAGCGCGCCTTGAATTATTCCCTGCTGTGGATGTTTACGCTGGCGCTGGCGTTGAATGAAGCGCAGCTGCCCATTTGATTTATTGGCTTTGGCTAGTTCCGGAATCGAGGCTTTAGCCGGTTTGATTGGTCGCCACATTTCCGGCTAAAGCCTCGACTCCAGCGGTAAGTATGGATCTGCGCCAAATTCCAGTAATTCAATCTTTTCAACAAAGAGTGACTTATGAAACCTGTGGTGATCGTCCCGACTTATAACGAGCGGGACAACATCGATATTCTGTTGGACGAGTTGATGGCGTTGCCGGTGAGTTTGAGCGTGATCAACGTCGACGACCATTCGCCCGATGGCACGGGCGAGGCAGCGGACGCGTGGGCCGCGCGTTATCCCGATCGGGTGTTCGTGGTTCATCGGGCCGGCAAGCTGGGCCTGGGCACCGCGTATATCGCCGGCTTCAAGCGCGCCTTCGAACTCGGCTTCGATCGCATCATGACGATGGACGCGGACTTCTCGCATCATCCGCGTTACATCCCCTCGATGCTGGACCTGAGCCGTGAATATGATCTCGTGATCGGTTCGCGCTATGTGCCGGGGGGCGGCACGCTGAACTGCACGGCGAAACGCAAAGCCTTGAGCCGTGTGGCGAATACGATTGCCAAGGTGATGCTGGGCTTGCAGGCCAAGGATTGCACGGCGGGTTTCCGGTGCTATCGGCGCGAAGTCCTGCAAGCGATCGATGTAGATAGTATCCTGTCCAACGGTTACTCGTTTCTCATCGAGATGATCTTCTATGTGCAGCGGTGCGGCTATTCGGTCGGCGAAGTGCCGATCATCTTTGAAGATCGGCGGCGCGGCGCGTCGAAGATTTCGCAGAACGAAGTGTTTCGCGCCTTGCAAACTGTGCAGCGTCTGAGCGTGCAGCGCTTCCGAGAAAAATTCGCGCCGTAATCGAGCGGCGAGTCTGCACTGGAGGCTATGGAATACGTTACCTGCAATCTGTGTGGACACGACGACACGCGTGTCCGTTTCCCCAGCACTCTGCCGGAAGGCACACCGCCGCAAAATGTGGAGGCGTTTCGCTGCACCAGCCCCGGCTACGGGCGGCATCACACCATCGTGAAATGCCAGAACTGCGGCTTGATTTATACCAATCCGCGCTTTACGGGCGAAGAGATTCTCGATTCGTATGTGGCGGTTGAAGATCCGCTGTATCTCGAAGAGCGCGATGGTCGCGTGTTGACCTTCGAGCGCCACTTGCGTCCTTTGGAGAAAATCAAAGCGCCGCCGGGTCAGCTGGTGGATGTGGGTGCTTACACCGGGGTATTTGTCGAGATCGCCGCGCAGCATGGCTGGGATGCCTTTGGCGTGGAGCCAAGCCATTGGGCGGTGGAGCAAGCGCGCGAACGTGGCCTGCACATGATCGAAGGCACGCTGGCGAATTCCGGCCTGGCTGACAACTCGCTCGACGTGGTGACGATGTGGGACGTGATCGAGCATGTGCCTAATCCGTTCGGCGAGATGCAGCAGGCCGAGCGGTTGTTGAAACCCGGCGGATTGCTCGTCGTGCACACGATGGACATCGACAGCGGGTTTGCGCGGCTGATGGGCGGGCGCTGGCCGTGGTTAATGGAAATGCACATCTATTACTTCTCGCGGCGCACGCTCAAACACATGTTGGAAAAAGCGGGCTTCACGGTGATCCGCATCGAGCCGCAGGGTCGCTACTTGCGGCTGGGTTATTTTGCCACACGCATCGGCGGATTCAGTCCGTTGCTGGGGCGGCTATTGAGCAAATTGTTCCGCTTGCTGCGCTTGAATGAAATGCCCATGCCGCTCAATTTTGGCGATCTGGTGACCGCGTACGCGATCAAAACCTAACGGCATCCAATACCGGCCCAATCGATCCTGTGCCGTCATAACGGAGCAGCCAATGCGTCAAGTGCCCTTTTTGTGGTTGCTGATCTTTTTGCTGTCATTTCTCTTATTGACAGCGGGTGGCCGCATCGCGCCGCAGGACGACGAGACCACGTTTCGCATGACGGCCAATTTGATCGAATATGGCCGCACCACTATCACCGAGCAGGAAGTCACTTTCCCGCCGCAGTCTTATCCCGGCTTTTTGCCCGGCATTGCTCATACAGTATTGACGACCTGGGCCGTGCCCGGTCGTAATGGGCAGCTCTATCCACAGTTCATGCCGGGGCAAGCGATAGTTAATGTGCCGCTGTATCTGATCGGTCGATTACTCTCCGGCGAAGCGCTCAATCTCCGATCGGTGATCCTGACCCACTGGACCACTTCGCTGTTTAACCCAATCGTCATCGCGTTGACAGGCTGGCTTGTCGCGGTGTTTGCCAGTAGCCTGGGATATTCGTCGCGGCTCAGCGTGGGCTTGGGACTGGCCTACGCCTTGTGTACGATGGTCTTGCCTTACACCGGTACCTACTTTAGCGAGCCGTTGATCGCAGGGTTGATTTTGTTGGCGGTCTATGCGGGCTATGCCGCGCGCACATCTGCCTATGTAGTGCGGTGGCTGATGGTGGCCGGAACTGCCCTGGGCCTCGCCGTTTTCGCGCGTGAACGATCGGCCATCATGATTCCGCCCTTCGTCCTATACGTGTGGCTCTATCATCGGCGCATGCTGTGGCGCGGCTGGGTGGCTTTCTTTGCGCCGTTGGTGATCTTTGGCTTGATTATCGGAGGGTTAAACTGGTCACGCTTTGGATCACCGTTGACTTTCAGTTTCTCGATTTTGCAGCACACTTCATTCACGACGCCGCTGATGTTGGGGCTGTATGGACTCTTGATCAGTCCCGGCAAGGGCCTGTTGCTCTATAATCCGATCGCGTGGGCGGGTCTCATCGGCCTGACGATCATGTTCCGCACGCGGCGCAGGGAAGCGATCTTGTTCGCGTTGATCGTGCTCGCCGAGCTGCTGTTCTTTGCTGTGTACGAATTCTGGACCGGTGGTTGGAATTGGGGGCCGCGTTACCTTATGCCCGTACTGCCGCTGCTGGTGCTGACGGCGGGCGAATGGGTGCACCTCAATCCGACGCGCCTGCGCAAATCGATCCTGGTCGCGTTGTGCGTCATCGGATTTGGGTTGAATCTCCCCGCCGTACTGGTCGATCATTCCCGCTACCTGGTGGACTTCGGCGAACGCGATCCACAACACTATCTCGATCGCTCAATTCTCAACTCGGCCGATGCGCCGCTGACGCAGCAATGGCCGGCGGTATTTGAAGTGGCCCGCCTGTATACACGGCCCGCGACCTGGCAAGCCGCGCAGGCCGCTGTGATCGAGCATCTGAACAATTACTCCGGCGACGGCACATTGGAGTCGCTCAGCACCCATGCCTTGTGGTTCGATGAATTCTTCCGCCTCAATACACTGGACTTCTGGTTCATTCATCTGCTCCTATTGGGGTTTTCACCTATCGGCGTGGGACTGCTGGCGTTGGCTGTATTGTTTCTAACCGTCTACTCGGGTTGGCGTGTTGGGCAGCTGTTTTATACACGCACATGAATCAAACATCAGACATCAGAAATCAGAAATCCTATCTTGTTCCTGCGCTGATCGTTGTCCTCTCAGCCGTCTACAAACTGTTCCTGCTTGCATTTAACGCGGTTCCTTTCAATGGCGATGAAGCCATCGTCGCCTTGATGGCACGGCATATCCTGCAGGGTGAACGCCCGGTCTTCTTCTACGGACAAGCCTATCTCGGCGCGACGGATGCGTGGCTGGTGGCGTTGTCGTTTTCAATCTTTGGCGAGTCGGTGTTGGCGATTCGCGTGGTGCATATCGCGTTGTTTGCCGGCGTCGTGCTCACCACGTATCTGCTGGCTAAGCGTTATTTGCAGAGCGAATGGGGTGCGCGCGCCGCCATGTTGTGGATGGCGCTGCCGCCGACGATGTTGACGTTGTACACGACGGCAACCCTCGGCGGCTATACCGAAACACTGCTGTTTGGCAATATCCTGTTGTTGATGATAACCGATGAATGGCTGTTGGCGGCTGGCCGCTGGAGCGTAGCTCGCTGGCTGCTGTTCGGTATTGTGGCGGGCTTTGCGTTCTATACGTTCCCCCTCGTCTTGATCTATCTTGTCCCGATCGGGTTGTGGCTGTTCTATCAGTTGCGCCTGAAAGCGTGGCGCAGTTATCTGATCGCCGGGCTGGCGATGTGTTGTGGAGTTGCCATCGGCAGTGCGCCGTGGTGGTTGGCGCTGATCCAATCGGGCGGCGTGCTGCTGGCTGAAATGACGGGCGCGGCGGTCGCGGGTTCGGTCGCAGCGCCGAGTTTCATCGGCAGTCTGGGCATCCGCCTCATCAACTTCTGGCTGTTCGGCCTGGCGAGTTGGTGGGGCGTGCGCTATCCGTGGTCGGCCGAGTTGGTGTTGCCCGTGCTCGGCGTGGTGGCCCTGGTCTTCTATCTGGGCGCGTTGGGCTACGCCGTCAAGCGTGGCGCACGTCTGCTGTGGGGCATGATCGTGACGTTAGGCGTGACCTATTTGATCACGTC
This sequence comes from Anaerolineae bacterium, assembly GCA_003154115.1. Classification (GTDB taxonomy): domain Bacteria; phylum Chloroflexota; class Anaerolineae; order Fen-1058; family Fen-1058; genus Fen-1058. The sequence goes on along the minus strand of PMCF01000197.1, from coordinate 7,219 downwards.
ATTTGGCGGCGATCCCTCCGGCCGCTACTTTTTGCCGCTGTACTTGCCACTGGCGATCTTCACTGCAATGCTGTTGCAACGAATTCGCAAGCAAAATGTGATATTAGCGGTATTGCTTCTGGTGGTGCTTCTTGGTTACAATGTAGGGGGCACGTGGCTGGCCGCGGCCAGGCAACCGCCCGGCATCACGACGCAATTCGATCCCGTCACCTGGATCGATCATACGCGCGATCAAGAGTTGATCGATTTTTTGCTAGAGCAGGGCGAGACGCGCGGCTATACCAATTATTGGGTGCAGACGCCGATCGCCTTTCTTTCGCACGAGCGCATCATAAGCGCGGCGCGGCTGCCCTATCATCTTGATCTGGGATACACGCCGCGTGACGATCGTTATCCGCCCTACACGCAGGCGGTGCGCGCGGCCCCGCGGGCGTTTTACATCACGGTCAATCATCCCGCACTGGACGCACTGATCCGTGAGCGCTTAACGGCTTTAGGTGTGACGTATCAAGAACATTCGATTGGCAACTATCACCTCTTTTATGGCTTAGCGCGCAAGGTAGAGCCGGAGGAATTGGGAATATATGATAAGGTGACAAGGTGACAAGATGACTTCGGCACATGATCATCTTGTCAGTCCTTCATCTTATCCGTGATGGCACTTTGCACTATGAAGCAATTGACCCTGACGCGCCTTGTTACTTTGCTCGCCTTTCTGGGCGTCTTCGCGATTGCGCTGCGCACGCCCGCCGATACGGACATGTATTGGCATCTGCGCACCGGGCAATACATCCTCGACACACGCACCATCCCCCTAAGCGATCCGTTTTCGTGGACGATGCGCGGCACGCCGTGGATCGATGTGCATTGGCTGTCACAGGTGCTGATGTATGCCGTCTATGCGCTAGGCGGCTTGCCGAGTCTGGCGTGCGGCGTGGCCCTGCTGGCGGTGCTGGCGCTGGCGTTGGTCTGGAAGCAGTTATCCGGCGGGGTCTTTGTCCGCGCGGCGATCGTGCTGCTGGCGGCTACGACCGCGAGTGTGAATCTCACGCCGCGTTCACAGCTGGCGACGTTTGTCTTCGTGGCCGTGGTCGGTTATCTGCTGTTTCTCTACAAATGGAGACAGGTCGATCGGTTGTGGCTGCTGCCGCTGGTCTTTGTGGTGTGGGTCAATCTGCACGGCGGCTATATCGCGGGCTTCATGCTCGTGGGGGCCTTCGTCGCGGGCGAAGCGATCAGCAACGTGCTGCACTTCACGGGCGCTGAGATTGTTTCCTGGCCGCGCTTGGGTAAACTCATCGCTATCACGCTGCTGTGTGGCGCGGCGCTCTTGATCAATCCCTATACCATTAACGCGTTGGTGCTGCCCTTCAAGACGGTGAACATTGGTGTGCTACAGGACTTCATTCAAGAGTGGGCTTCACCCAACTTCCACGAGGTGTCACAGCAACCGATGGTGTGGATGCTGTTACTGACCATCGGTGCGATTGGATTTTCTCGGCGGCGCCTGGACATGACGGATGCGTTGACGTTGGCGTTGTTTGCGTTCATTACTTTTCTGGCGCAACGCAACCTGGGGCTGTTTGCACTGGTGTGCGCGCCGATCCTCAGCCGTCACGTCAGTGCGATTATCGAGCGATCGCGCTGGGGCCAACGCCGCGTGTCACAGGGCAGCCCGCTGCTGAACGCCGTGCTACTGGGGGTGATCATACTGGCGGTGGCATTCCGCACGATAATTACCCTGGGCCCAACTGCCCAGGCGCAGGCCGAATCTAAATTACTGCCGGTGAATGCGGCAGACTGGATCTTGCAGCACAAGCCGATCGGGCCGTTGTTCAACTCTTACAATTGGGGCGGCTATCTGCTGTGGCGGCTCGGCGCAGAGTATCCCGTCTACGTCGATGGCCGCACCGATGTGTACGACGATCGTTTCCTGCGGAATTTTCTGGCGATCACGCTGGTTAGCCCGGAGTACGATCAGCGTTTGTGGGACACCGGGGCCAAGATCGTGATGATTGAAGCGGGCAGCCCGCTTGATAACTTTCTGGCGCGGAATGCCCGGTGGCGGGAAGCGTATCGCGATGATCGGGCGGCGGTTTATGTGCGGGTAGAAGAATGATGCGACGACTGGACCTGCGCGCGACACTGACGTTGATCACGTTCATGGCAATCTTTGCCATGGCGACGCGCGCCGTCGTGGACACTGACTTGTACTGGCATCTGGCCGCTGGACGGTATATCGTCGAGACGCGCACCGTGCCGACGGTTGATCCGTTTTCGTCCACGATGCTCGGCAAGCCGTGGGTGGATATCTACTGGTTAGCGCAGGTAGTCTGGTATCTCATTTATCAAGCGTTGGGCCTGGCGGGATTGGCCCTGTTAGTGGCGGCGCTGGCAACCACGGCGTTGATATTTGTGTGGAAGCAATTAAGCGGCCCGGTGTTTGTGCGCGCCTTGATTATCATCCTGGCTGCCGGTGTCTCTGGCCCGGTGTGGACGGCGCGGCCGCATTTGATGACGTACTTGCTGACAGCCGTCGTGGCTTATCTTTTGTTTCTGTACAAGTGGAAACAAATCGATCGGTTGTGGCTGATCCCGCTGCTCTTTGTGTTGTGGGTCAATGTGCACGGCGGCTATATCGCGGGCTTCATGTTGTTGGGTGCGTTCATCGCCGGCGAGGCGATCAGCAACCTGCTTCATTTCATAGGAAACGAGAGTGTGTCCTGGCGACGACTGCGCAAAGTGTTGATCGTCGCCGTGATTTCCGGTGTGGTGCTGTTGATCAATCCGCATACGATCAACGCGGTGCTGCTGCCACTGAAGACAGTGGGGCTGCAAGCATTGCAGGCCTCCATCGACGAATGGGCGTCGCCAAACTTCCACCAGTTGTTTCAACAGCCGATGATCTGGATGCTGCTGGTGACGATGGTGGTGATGGGCTGGTCGGGCCGTCGTCTGGATGTGACGGATGCGATCACGCTGGCGATCTTTGCCTATATTGCGTTTCTGGCGCGCCGCAACCTCGGCTTGTTTGCGCTAGTGTGCGCGCCGATCTTAAGCCGGCATGCGGTGGCGCTGTGGGAGAAATCGCGCTGGGGGCAGCGGCGACTCTCGCGCGGGCAACCGATCTTGAACGCGATCATCTTGATCGTCGTTGGCGTGGCGGTGCTTGTGAAGCTGCTGATTCCGCTGTCCCCGGCGGTGCAGCAGCCAGCCGATCGAGCCGCACTCCCGATCGGGGCGGCGGATTGGATCGCGCAGCAGCGCCCGATCGGCACCATGTTCAACAGTTACAACCTCGGCGGCTATTTGTTGTGGCGCCTGTGGCCGGATTATCCGGTGTATGTGGATGGCCGCACGGATTTGTATGACGATGCGTTCCTGCGGGAATACCAGACGGTGATGCTGACTGCGCCGGGTTTTGAAGAGGTGTTCGATCGGCGCGATGTGGGCTTCATCGTGATTGAGCGGAACACGCCGCTGGCCATTTGGCTGGCACAGGCCGATCATTGGCGTCTGGCTTATGAGGATGATCAGGCGGTGATTTTCGTGAGGCAGAATGGCGCATAAGCGGCATGGTCGGATACGCTGTAGAAAGCGGGTAGAGAGACACGAATCATGAAGCGGCCAAGTCTTGAGGACAGGGCAATGATGGTGATTGATATAAGGCGAAGTGAGCGATGGACACTGCCCTGAAGCATACGTGGATGAAGATCGGCGTGATTGCCGTCGCGGCGATCGGCTTGGCGGTACTCTTTAGCCGCATCCTTGCTCCTGGCTGGGATCTGTATGGCCTATTCTATCCAGCGATCCAGGCGGCGTGGCAGGGGCAGTTCTCGTACGCTAAGCTGACATTATTTACAAATCCGCCGTGGGCTTTGGTGTTGCTCATGCCGTTGGGGTGGCTTCCACCCGCACTGGCGCATGGCGTACTGGTCGTTGCTACCCTGATTGCCATGTGGTGGGTAATGCGTGATTACCGGCGCTTCAAGGTTTCGTATCCTTTGGCCGTGCTCTCGTTGCCGATGCTGGCGTTGGTGTGGGTAGGGCAGCTGGAGGTGTTTGCTCTGGTTGGGACCATGGTCGCCTATCGGGCGGCGCTAAGGCGTAACCCGTGGCTGATGGCGTTGGGGTTAGTGCTGCTCACGATCAAGCCGCAGGAAACTTTCTTGATCATCCTGTTGCTGCTCAGTGGGTCAATTCGACGGTGGTCGAAAAGTGATTGGATCAAGATGGGCGGTCTGTTTATCGCCGTCGCACTGATGACATCGAGCCTCTTTGGCTTTGGCTGGCTTGCTCGAATGTTGAATGGCCCAGTCTATGCCAGTGGCTGGCAGAATTTCTCGGTGTGGCAACTCGGCGAATCCGTGCCGCGTATCATCGTGATTGGGCTGTGGCTGCTGATCGCGATCGGCACGGCCTGGGCTTTACGACGCGCCGGCCTGTCGCGCCTGGGGCTGGCGATTGCCGCAGTGGGCAGCAATCTGTTATCCCCCTATCTTACAGCGCCGCACTTGTTAATGACGATGTGTTTTAGCTGGGGGCTGTTGTTCGATCGGTCTTTGAAATGGGGCGTGGTGGCTTATCTTGCTTCGTTGACCCCGTTGTCACGCCTGGCCACGGGCAATCAGGCATTGAATCGACTCGACGTGATTTTCCCGCTGATGGTGTTGGGCGGCTTGTGTGTGCAAATCTTGGTGGAACACTCGTCACGAGAACAACCGCCGCTGCTGAAGGAGGTGACATGATCGACCGTCCGCTTGAAGCGCCAACGTCAATGGCGCTCATCCCAATCGACGATCCCGCTGCGGCGCTGCATTTCTGTCGTGCGCTGGCGCAGCGGTTAGCGCCCGAACGAGCGCCGGCGCCCGATCGGGAGTTCCCGGCGTTGTCGGTGGTCATTCCGGTGTATGAAGAAGAAGTCGTCTTGCCGGTGCTGCACCAACGGCTGACGAAGGCGTGGCGTTGATGCAGATTCTCTGTAGGAAGAATTGAACATGATAAATGGGCAGCGTCTGACCCTGCCAGCAGTTAATAGCACCTGGCTGGAACGCATTGGCCAATGGTGGGAAAGCCCCTGGCGCAGCGGGCTGCTGGCGCTGATTGTCTACGGCTTGTGTGCACTGCGCTGGCAGGCGTCGGGTTGGGCCTACTTCAACTATCTGGCAGATGCCTTCTTGCACGGGCAATTGTATTTGCGCTTGATGCCACCGACGACAACGGATCTGGTCTACTTTGGTGGACGATATTTCTTATATTGGCCCCCGCTGCCGGCAATCCTGTTGCTGCCGTTCGTCGCGATGTTTGGCGCAAACTTTAGCGACACCTTGTTTACCCTGAGTGTCGGTGTGTTGAATGTGGCGCTCGTCAGTGCCCTGCTGCGTGCGGCCAACCGCCGCGGCGTGATCGACTTAACCACGGCGCAGCGCGGCTGGCTGGTCATGTTTTTTGCGCTGGGCACCTACACGTCACGCTGGCTCCATTTGGCCGCGTGTGGTATACGGGTCAGGTCGTCACTTTCACCTGCGTGTGTTTGATGTATCTGGCTGCCTTGTGGCTGCACGGCGTGCGCGCGTTTCTGGGAATTGGCCTTGGCGTGGCGGCAGCGCTGTTAACGCGCAATCATGTGGCTCTAATCGGCCTCTGGCCGTTAGTTTACTTGATAGTGGGGCAGCGCGCGATCGGCTGGCGGCGCCTGGTGGGCAATGTGCTCATCAGTGGTATACCAGTTCTTGTGGCGCTTGCCTTGTTTGGCGCATATGATTATCTGCGCTTTGGCAGCGTGTTTGACAATGGAATTAGCTATCATCAAATGAACGCCTTTTTCAGCGAGGATTTCAAACGTTACGGGGCCTTCAATTTGCATTATTTGCCGACCAACTTGTATTATCAATTTTTGGCTTATCCATTGCCCTTCAACGATCTCACCTTCATGGGAGGTGGCTTGTTTTGGCTGAGCCCGGTTTTTATCGCGTCAGTGTGGGGCGTGATCAAAGGCCGGCCACGCTGGTCGGTGTGGACATTGGTCGCGACGATAGGTCTCGTCGCGACGCCCATCTGGCTGTTAATGGGCACGGGTTGGGAGCAATTTGGACCGCGTTATACTCTGGATTTCACCGTGCCATTACTGTTGCTCACGGCGCTCGGCATCCGTCGATGGCCACTGAAAGCAGTAGCATTTCTTACCTTGTTGTCCATTATGCAGTATTTCATCGGCCTGATCTATTGGGGCGCGATGGTGTCGTCTACGTAGAGGATGATGAATAGGGGTGTTGCGGTCCGTGCCAATCGTTCAGCCTGGTTGCGTCGTCTTGATGTAGCCTTGATGGTGGCCCTGTAGGTGAGCGTTGTCTTGCTAGGTGCGCTCGCTCTCGTGCGTAGTTGGAGCGGTGACTTCAACCACTATTGGGGTGGGGCGCGAACCTTGCTCGATGGTGGGGATCCTTATTTTGCCCTGTATCGCTATCCAGAGGCGGTTCAATATCTGAATGAACAGTATCATCCGCTGCCGTGGGTGGGCCTGTTTTTTGTGCCCTTTGCCTTATTACCGTTTCAAATCGCACTACACCTCTGGACGGCGCTGAATATCATCGTCCTGGTCTTAGGGCTGCGCGCTGTTTTTCAACTGGGGCGCGGCACGCTGGCACAGTGGCAGTTAGCTTTGATCGGCCTCGCGATCGTGTGGTTGTCGGCGCGTTGTATTTATTCGCAACAGACCACCCTCATCATCACCACGGCGCTGTTGTATGGCCTGTTGAGTGTGCAGCGGGGCCAGTGGTTCAAGGGTGGCATCTGGTTCAGCGCCATTCTGTTTAAGCCCTGGATCGCCGCGGGGGCCGTGCTGGCGCTGCTGTTGATTGTTCTCGCGCGTCGTCGCTGGCGATTCCTCGCCGGTCTAACTCTGGCGGCGCTCTCGATCGTTATCGCCACTTCGATTTTATAGCCGCACTGGTGGGTGAGTTATTTTCAGGTTGATTTTTCACAAGCCTATGGCGTGAAAGTAAACGGTCAGTTTGTTCTATACTGGCCGGTTGCCACGTTGTTCGACTACGCCACCTATGTTTGGGGCTGGTCCTTGGATCCTGCGCGCACGGTGTTTTTGTGGATTGTGTTGGGGACTGCCGTTCTCAGTTTGGGGGTGATGACCTGGTATCGCTGGTATCGCCAGCATATTGACGATCTGATGTTAGTAGGTGTCAAGGCTCAGGACATCGCTAAC
>PMCF01000288.1:27416-72156 GCA_003154115.1 Anaerolineae bacterium | reverse complement strand
ACGTACCCTTTTTGCAGAGGAGTCATATATATGTTATCACAAAATGCCCGACCTCGTTTTGAGATCGGGTTGTGTTGTTGATAGCGACGCATGGCCCAACATCTTTTGTGCTATCGCCAGTGATGCGCCGGCCTTCAAGGTATCAAGGATCACTAACACACTGCGTAACGCCCGGCCCCGGTCAAGGGTCGGGCGTCGTGCTGCGCCGCTCGTCAGGTGTTACACCCTTGTCGCCACTTGCGCCGCTTTGCGCCCCGCTGCCACTGCGAAGAAATTATCGGCTAAACGCTCATATGTGCCGTCAGGGTTTATGCGTACTACAATGGAAAAAGTGAACTGATTATGATATAGTCATCCCATGTCATTCTTTTTCCGACGTCGCGGCCCAATGCCAGACGAGCAAACACCTGATGATCTGCCACACGATGATCGCCCCCCAAACGATGAGGCGCCGATCGTCCTCAGCCGCCGCCAGGTTCGCCTGTTGGTTGCCGTCTTTATCGCGAATGTCATTATCATCATCGTGCTAGCGGCCCTGGCCCTGTCCACGCCCGCGGTGCAGATTGTGGAAAAAATCGTCTCGCCAGCTGGGCCCCTGTCCACACGCACGCTGATCCCCACCATCACGCCGACGAGTCTGCCGCCCGTCACCCCGACGCCAACACCCATCTCGCCGTTCGGCGGCGGGGGCGCCATCGCGTTTACACTGCGCCGCAATGGCAACTCGGATATCTACGCCGTGAATGCGGGCGACAACCAACTGGTGCGCCTGGTGAGCCATCCCGCCGACGATCGTGACGCCTCTTTCTCGCCGGATGGCGCCACGCTGGTCTTTGCATCACACCGCGATGGCAACTGGGATCTGTACAGTATGGATGTCGCCAGCGGCGTGACGACACGCCTGACCTTTAGCACAACGTATGAAGGCGCGCCCGCCTGGTCGCCAGACGGCCAACAGATCGTGTTCGAATCCTATCGGAATGACAACCTCGATCTGTACGTCATGGATCGCGACGGCAAGAACGTCAAACGCTTGACCACCGATCCGGCCCCCGACACCAATCCAGCCTGGTCGCCCGATGGTAAATCGATCGCGTTTTCGTCGTATCGCAACGGCAACAAAGACATCTATCTCCTCCCGCTCGATATTCCAGACGGCGAAAAAGACTTGGCGAATTTGACCAACACCCCCGACCGGGATGAAGATAACCCCGCCTGGTCGCCCGATGGCACCCAACTGGCGTACACGTCTGGCCGGCCGGGCGATCAGCTCATCTACGTCAACACCTTCGATTTGAAATACAAGAACTTGCAGGAAGCGGACGTGGGGCTGTTCGGTCAGGGCAGCGGCCCGGTCTGGTCTTCAGATGGCAAAGCGATTGCTTTCACCTATCATCGCGGCGATAGCGATGCCTTGATCGGCGCCAATCTGGGTGGCTGGGGCGTGGCGCAAGAAGCGTTCGGCGGCCGCGAATTCATCGCGCATCCCACGTGGACGAGCAAGCTGATCCCGACCGAGGCCATCAGCCGCAGCCTGGCTGAAGCGCCGCTGAAAGCACCACCGCTCTACACGGAGATCGTCAGCCCCACCGGCCGCGGCCAGCCGCCGTATGTCTTTGTCCAGATGGAAAACATCCAGCCGCCGGGGCAGATGCTGAGCGATGCCGTGGACGATTCCTTCCGGGCCTTGCGTGCGCGCGTGTTATTGGAAACCGGCATTGATTATCTCAACCTGGTCGGCAATACCTGGCGCCCGATGAATCACATTCCGCGCGACGGGCAGAGTCGCCGATCATATCACGTGGCGGGCCGCGCCGTAGACATCAATCAAGAGCCTTTTCAACAGGCGGGCTTTCCCACCACCATCGTGCGTGAGGATATCGGCGGCGTGACCTATTGGCGCGTCTTCATCAAAGCCAAGAATCAAGATGGCAGCATGGGCGAGCCGCTGCGTGAAGCGCCCTGGGCGCTATCCACCGGCACGGCTGATGGTGGCGCGCCCATGACGACGATCCCACCCGGCTACTACGTCGATTTTACGACGCTCGCCAATGATTATGGCTGGGAACGGGTGCGGGCCATTTGGCAGTGGCGTTCGTATTACCCCGATGTGGAATGGTGGCACTTCCAAAAGACCGATGGGCTGCCCTGGTGGCAAGCCATGGAACAAGTGTATAAGGAAGAAGACATCATCGGGTCCTATGGTCCTTACCCCGGCATGGACTGATTGGTTTAACCGATCAAATAGTGCTACGATGTGCGCCGCCCGTGTGAAGTTGCACCACTATTTCAAAACAAGGAGAAGCAGAACATGAAGAAGTTGACTCCCATCCTCATTGTCGTCATGACCGCCGCCCTGGTGTTAAGTGCGTGCGGTGGCGGCGCGGCCCCCGTGCCCAGCGGCGGAGCCAAGCCCGCACCTACCGAAGCGCCTAAGCAACCCGTCAGCCAGCCTACTGAAAAACCCGCCGAAAAGCCCGCGCAGCCGCCGATTGGTACGCCCGAAGGTGGAACCAGCAAAAACACGGCGGATGCGATCGATCTCAAGGACGTAACCTCCGGTCTGGAGTCACTGAACTCCTATCAATCCACCTTCAGTATGTCATTTGAAGGCAAGGATGACAACGGCCAACCCAAGACTGGGACGATGTCCTTTACGGAAGACTTCGTCAAGAATCCGCCAGCCAAACGCACCACCATTACAGGGTTCGGCGCAATGCTGGGCAGCGTAGCCGGCGTAACTGACACCACCACGTCGGATCAGAGCGTCATGCAGACCATCCAGGTCGGCGGCAAAGAATACTTCCAAATGGGCACCATGTGCACGCAATCAACATCGAAAGACGCGCCGCAGGCTCAGGCGACCTTCAATCCGTCTGATGTGATGGGCGGCATTCACGGCGCGCAGCTCATCGGCACCGAAACCATTAACGGCGTGCCGGCCGCTCACTACAAATCGGACGTGAAGGGCTTGGAAACGTTGGGCTATCTCAATGCGCAGGGCGAGTTCTGGATTGCGCAGCCCGGCGACTTCGTCGTCAAATACGTCTTCGAAGCGACCGGCAAAGATCAATTCATGGGCAATACGAATACCGAGGGCACCATCAAGTGGACGTATGAAGTGAAGCAGGTCAACCAGCCGATCGACATTCAAGCCCCCAAGGATTGCTCGGGCGCGGCGGAAGACATTCCCTTGATGGCCGACGCTGCCGATCAATCGGCGCTGGGCGGCACCACCCTGTATACCACGCCCAGCAAGTTTGCCGATGTGGTCGCCTTCTACGAAAAAGAAATGAAGGCCAAGGGTTGGCAGGCCAAGGAAGATGGCGGGATGAGCGCCGAAGGCGTGTCGATGAAGTCCTACACCAAAGACAACCGCACCGTGCAGGTCACAATCACGTCTGATTCCAGCGGCAAGACTTCAGTCATGATCACCGAAGAGAAGCAGTAGTTACGCCTAATAAAACCTCCGAGGTGTTAAAGACCTCGGAGGTTTTTCTTTACGAAGAGCAACAGGCCAATCCCCGCCATCAACACCCCGCCGATCACCTCGGCCACGATGCCCCAGCCGATCGAGAAGTGATACAGCCGATCGATGTCGGGCAGCGCGCGGCCAAACATCCACGGCGCGAACAAAGCCGCAGAAAGGCCGACCACAATCCAGAGGATCGCCTCCACCCGATCGGGCAAGCGTGATCCGAAGAAAGTGAAAACCACGCTCAACAGCAGCGCCACCACCGTCGTCCAGAACGTCAGCATAAAATCTGGCTCGCGGAAAGCGGTCAATAATTCAGGGTACTTCGGCAGCGGTGTGAAAACAAGGATGACGGCCAGCGCCAGCACGGCGATCTTCCCCGGCCATGCCATGATGTGTCCCGCCATCAACCCCAATCCAATCGACGTGAGCCAGATGGGCAGGTAGAACAGTTCGCGCATCACCGGCAGTTGACCCGATCGCCACGCGGGCAAGAACTTGATCCACTCGCCCAGATCATCCGCCGATAAATTTAGCCCGGCTGCTTTGTGCCACACCCACGGCCCGAAATATCCCACACCGATCAGAATCAACGCGATCCATAAGAGGCGGCGCATCATCACGGCACGCACGCGGTCTCATCGACAACAGGAATCGAGGCTTTAGCCGGTCTCAAATTGCTCGAACTAATCAATCCAGCTGCGCCCAGCGGCCCGCCACCGCATTGCGGCGGGTACGGGCAAGCCTCGACTCCCCACTGATGTGTATTTCCGTCTTTCACAATCCGCAATTCCTCATTGTCCTTTCGCCTGCATCACACGCCGAATGCGGCGTTCTTCTACTTCGTGCTGCACGAAGTATTCGTGCATGAAACTGCTCTGGCGCTGCCGCAACGCCAGCGGCGCGATGGCGCGCAAATCCTGCTCGCTGACGAGGACGCGCGAATCGGGCGAGTCCGCACTAGCCGCCGCATACGCCCGCGCCGCTTCAAACAGCGCCATCTCCGTGCGATGCGAGTCGATTTTCAAGTCACGGATCCAGCGTAACCCCACGCGCTCCACTTTGTGCGGCAGTTCCACTTTCGGCAACCGCTCACGAGCCTCGCCGATTTCTTGCGCCGCCGCGCGCGTTTCTTCCAACCAATCAATGGCGAGCGCATACGAATTGGAACGATACGCCTGTGACCGATGATAGATGGCCAGGCGATCGGCTTCCTTCGTCAGACCGCGCACCACAACCCGCAACCCGAAGCGATCTTGAATCTGCGGGCGCAGCACACCCTCTTCGGGGTTCATCGTCCCGATCAGCACCAGCCGTGATCGATACGTGGCCGCCAGCGGCCCACGCCGCACGGTGTATTGACCTTGCGCGGCCGCATCCAGAATGGCATCGACGAGCGGCTCGTCGAGCAAATTCACTTCGTCGATGTACAGCACATTCTGATCGGCTTGGGACAGCAGACCCTGCTCCAGATGCACCCGATTCTGCTCCAGCGCCACACGCGCGCTGATGCCGCCAATCACATCGTCCAGGCGCGCATTCAACGGCAATTCGATCAACCGCATGGGATCGGGCATTGTGATCGGCTCGCCGCGCCCCAACTTCTCGGCGCAGGCCGGGCAGATCGCATCCATCCCCTGCGCAAAGACCGCTTCCGGTTCGCAACCGTTGCCGTTGGGACAGGTACTGCGCGGCACGGTGGGCAGCAGATCGATCAAACCCCGCACGGCCGTCGTCTTGCCGGTGCCTCGCGGCCCCATAAGTAACACCCCGCCGATCAGCGGATTGATCAGGTTCAGCACCAGCGCGAGCTTCATCTCGACCTGACCGACCAACGCCAACAGCGGATAATGCGGCGCTTCCGCCAAACCCCGATCGGTGGTGTGGGCTGCCAACACCCGCTTGGCGGGATTCGCTCGGTTCAGAATATCCAGGAGTTGAGAGACTTGTTTGGCCATCAGTTCATCTTGCGCAGGGCGAGTTAGAAACCGGGTTTCTTGGTTATACTGCGAACGGTCACAGATTGCGGAAAAATCTGATCCGCGAATTGCGCGAATGTCCGCGAATTATTCGTGAAAATTCGCGCAATTCGCGGATCAAAAAGCGCAGTTTATGCCCGTGCACAGTATAGCGTTGATCCCGTTCAATCCGAAAAAGCCGTTTGTCAAGAAGCGCGGCGCGCTTGCGTGCATTATACAATGAACAAAGAAACCGGGCTTCAGTTCGAAACCCGGTTTCTCATTTGCGCATGGCCCCGCCTACAATCGCTTGCCGGGCCCGCCGTGCAAATTCGCGTTCGCTCTCGTAGGTCAGCAAACGCTCGGCATCGTCGGTCGGTACCCAGCGCCGCTTGAATTTTTCATGCTCGTACTGCGGACCGTCATAGGCTTGCTCGCTCAGCAAGCGCATCAGAAAATAAGTTTCGGTCCGCGTGATGTTGGCGTCTTTGCGGAAGGTGTAGAACGTGTGCGTCAACGAACCCAGATCGGCCAGAATCTCAATATCGGCATAACAGGTCTCTTCCTGCACTTCGCGCAGCGCAGCCTGCTCCACCGTTTCGCCCGCTTCGATATGGCCTTTGGGCAAGCGCAATTCTTTGCGACCGGCCACTTCCAGCAGTAATATCTTGCGGCCATTCTCACGGATCAACACGCCCCCGGCGGCGTGATATTTGATCGACTCGTTCATGCGGCGCCCTCCTGGTCCCGGTGGGTGCGAGCTAACCGATCGGCCTGGCGCTGCGCCCCCTGCATCCAGCGTCGCCGTTCTTCCTCGCTCTCCAAAATCAAGCCCGCCACCTCGACCGGTCGTCCTTCCAGATTGAGGGCCACAAACACCAGATAAGCGTTGTTGGTATGCGTCTTCTGTCCCGTCAACAGGTTTTCAGCCTCCACATTGACCTCGACTTCCATCGAAGTGCGGCCCACCCAGTTGAGGTGCGCGGTGAAAGTCACGAAATCGCCCATGTGCACGGGCGACAGAAAGCGCAGCGAATCGACCGCCACCGTCACCGCGGGCCGACGCGCATGGCGCATGGCGCACAGGCCGCCCGCCTCGTCGATGAACTTCATGATCACGCCGCCGTGCACATTGCCGATGGCGTTGGCGTGTTCCGGCTGCATGAACTGCCCCAGCACCACCTGCGAATCAGAGCTGTGTTTGCTCTCCATGGGCTGCTCCCCGCCGACAAAACAACGCACGGCCATCGATGGATGTATCGATGGCCGTGAGCTCGGTTAGATTTGCCAGGACGATCGGGAAAAGGGCCGAACTTACGCGCTCTTCGCCTTGGCTCGATCTTGAATGTACGTCACCGCTTCGCCAACCGTGGTAATCTTCTGCGCCTCTTCGTCGGGGATTTCTGCCGTGAATTGTTCTTCGAATTCCATGATCAACTCGACCAAGTCCAACGAATCAGCTTCCAGGTCTTCACGGAAGCGCGCTTCCATGGTGACCTTGGAGGCGTCCACGCCCAACAACTCGACGATGATGCCTTTTACTTTTTCAAAAACCTCTTGCTCGGTCATTCCTTTTCTCTCCTTAGCGGCCAGATGATGGGCCTATTGTAGCGGTTGAGGTGCAAACTTGTCAAGCAGGCTTGACATCCAAATTGGACGTGTTACCATGTCCGCAGGGATATAACACGCGTGGTGCGCGAGAGTTGCGCCGTAGGGCAAGTTGATAACCCGTGCGTCGCAGTGCTGGCGCTTGCCCCACTTGCCCTACAAGGAGACTTATGGCTGGGATCGAAACTCGCAAAGCCGATCACATCCGCATCAATCTGGACGAAGATGTTGGGTTCGATCGGTTGACGGTCGGGTTTGAGAATTATCGCTTCATCCATCAAGCGCTGCCGGAGCTCGATCTCCAGGCGGTCGACCTTACCACCCGATTGTTCAATAAGCCCCTCAAGGCCCCTGTGCTCATCTCGTCGATGACGGGTGGCACCGAACAGGCCCGGCAGATCAACCTGAATCTGGCGCAGGCCGCGCAGCAATACGGTGTGGCGATGGGGTTGGGTTCGCAACGCGCGGGCATCGTGCGACCCGAAACCGCGGCGACGTTCAAGGTTCGGCACGTGGCGCCCGATATTTTGTTGTTTGCCAACATCGGCGCAGTGCAGTTTAACTACGGCTTTGATGTCGAGCAGTGCTACGAAGCCGTCGAGACGATCGAGGCCGATGCCTTGATTCTGCATTTGAATCCGTTGCAGGAAGCGGTGCAGCCGGAAGGCGACGTGAACTTTGCCGGCCTGGCCAAGAAAATTGAAGGCGTCGTCAAGCGGCTGAAAGTACCAGTCATTGCGAAGGAAGTGGGTTGGGGTATCAGCGAACAAGCCACCAGGTTACTGGCCGAAGCCGGCGTCGCCGCGATCGATGTAGCAGGCGCGGGCGGCACGTCGTGGAGTCAGGTGGAGTTGTTCCGTGCTCCCGATGAGCTGCACCAACGCGTCGCGGCCGCTTTCCGCGATTGGGGCATTCCCACCACTGAATCCATCCAGATGGTAAAGCGCGCCGCGCCGCAGCTGCCCGTCATCGCCTCGGGCGGCCTGCGATCGGGCATCGACATCGCCAAGGCCATCGCGTTAGGCGCAGAGATTGGCGGCATGGCCGGGCCGTTCCTCAAGGCCGCAACGATCTCATCAGAGAAAGTCGCCGAAACGTTGGAAGAAACCGTGCGCGTCTTGCGGATTGCCATGTTTGCGGCAGGTGCGGGGAACATCGAGGCGTTGAAGCAAACGCCGCTGGTGCGTGTGAGGTAATCAGTCGAGCGGTAATCGGTGATCATCGATTGAAATAATCCATAGTTCCATTCAAACCCGACTGGTTGATCGCATATGAAACGGCTTATATCCATTTTGGGAATTCTGGGGGCAGTTATCGCCATATCTAGCAGCCTGTCGGAGAGAACATANNTTTCCTCTCCGACAGGCTGCTAGCGCCATCATCGGACTCAATCTCGGTGAAACTCGACAACTGGAGAAAACAGGGTTCAAACCAATATGGACCAATGGCCTTTACCCTGTTGTTGGAAGTTTCAGTTGGTCGCCCGATTTTCGTCGCGTTGTTTTTGAGCGCAGACTCGAACACGCCAAAGGCGCGATATACATCATGAATGCCGACGGCACTCATTTGCAGCCACTTCCCAGCACAAGCCACGACACCATAAGACCGAGCTGGTCACCAGATGGTCAACAGATTGCGTTCGTTTGGCGCGACGGCCCGTATGGCGATGTCGATATCCGTGTAATGAACACTGATGGGGGGCAGATCCGTCGCGTATCCGAGAGCGAGCGGTTTATAGGAGGTCCTGTTTGGTCTCCTGATAGTAAACGCCTCGCCTTTCGAGTGAGTCGTGATGCCGACGACAGCAGGCTCTATAGCGTACAAGTAGAAACCGGAGTTATGCAACTTCTGGCAACAGGCAACCCTCCTTCTTATGATGGATCCTATAGCTGGTCACCGGACAACAGGCACATCGCTTTTGTCGCTAACCAAGACGGCGACGATGACATTTTCGCAGTTGACATTGACAACGGACAGGTTCAAACAATCACACACAACGATGTAGATGATAGTTCCCCTGCCTGGTCGCCGTCCGGCGAGCAAATTGCATTTACATCAAATACATCAAAAAAAGATGTTCGGTACGAGATCAATGTGATCAATATCGATGATGGCAAATTGCTCAGGCTGACGGACGATCAACTCAGCGCCTGGGAACCGGTCTGGTCGCCCGATGGTTCTCAACTTGCCTTCATTGGGCATAGACCTGACTCATCTGACTCGTTCGGGATTTACATGGTAAACCGCGATGGTACACAACTTCGCCTGGTGAAACGCGAAGATGGTTTCATTGCGAACCTCGTCTGGTTGAATTCGGAGCATCAGATCGCCTACGGGTCTGGCGGGGACTACAATCACGCCCTATATATTCTGGACCTTGACACAGAACAGACACGGCGTATTTATCCACCTGCTATTTTAGAGAATCTGACGTGTCCTACCCAAGCCATTTTCAACCAGAGTGAGAACATAGGGATTAGCATCTCGAACTCACTTGCGAGTCCCATCCAAGTACCGATTGTGCTTGACGTTTGGCATGAGCCTTTTGTCGGTGGACATCATCAGCCGGATATCCAACCGTCCGACACCAGTGAAACACGCACTGTTGAATTGGCTGCTTATGGAACAAGCCAGATGTCCTGGCCTGTGGCCATCTCTGGCGAGCATGTGGACGTATCCATCTTCATAGATTCCGGCGAGTTTCCTATGTCAGAAAAACGGTGTGACTTCGCAGTGGTTGGTTATCGCTTTACAGATATCCTGCGACTTTACCAACTCTGTGTACTGGCAGGAGCGGCATTTATGGTACCCTGGTTATACCAGCATCGGTCTCGATTTGTGCTCATCACGATCCTCGTCATTTTGCTCGTACTTTACTGGATGGCGAGCGAACCCCTCATGTAAATTTTACCTTGGAATAACATCAAGAACCACTTACGGTGCTGCTCACGGTGCAGCTTCAGCCAGGAGAGACAATGATTGACGAATACGCCATCATTAGCAAGCAACCCAACAAACTCATCCAGAATCGACGCTAACCATGCCTACGGACTCATCCAACCACCAACTTCCAACTTCCAACCTCCAAAGCTACTTTGCGAAATTTCTGCCCGCCATCGAAACCGAGATGCGCCGTGTCGTCGCGTCGTCTGATGATCCGACGATGACGCTGTTTTACGGCCTGCTGCACTATCATCTGGGCTGGGTCGATGCCGATCTGAAACCGGCCCACTTCGACGCCGGCAAGCGTATTCGTCCGGTATTGACGCTGCTCACCTGCGAAGCCTCCGGCGGCGACTGGCACGACGCGCTGCCCGCCGCTGCCACGGTCGAACTACTGCACAACTTCTCGCTGATTCACGACGACATCGAAGACGGCGATCCTTTACGGCGTGGACGACCGACACTGTGGAAGGTGTGGGGCGTTCCACAGGCCATCAACGCGGGCGATGCGTTGTATACGATGGCGCACACAGCACTCAACGGGCTCACGGCTTACCACGTCCCTATTGAACGTATCTTGGCCGCACGCCAGCGTTTCGATCGAGCGTGTATCGCGTTGACGCAGGGTCAGCATCTCGATCTGGGCTTTGAGTCGCGATCGGGCGTCACCGAAGCCGAATACCTCCGCATGATCGAGGGCAAGACCGCCGCCTTGATCGAAGCAGCCTGCGGACTCGGCGCACTGGTCAATGGCAGTGAAGGTGTTGCACACTACGAAGCCTTCGGGCGTGGACTCGGCCTGGCCTTTCAGATTGAAGATGATGTGCTGGGCGTCTGGGGCGATCCACAAGTGACGGGGAAACCGGCCGGCAATGACATTCGCAATCGCAAGAAATCGCTGCCCGTAACGTATGCTCTCGATCGCAGCGCAGAACTCCGCCGCCTGTACGCTCAATCGGAAGTGGAGGTGGCCGCTGTCGTCGCCGAACTCGATCGGGTGGGCGCGCGTGAGTATGCCGAAAAGATGGCGGCTCAACATCATCAGCAGGCGTTGGCGGCGCTGGAGGCGACACAGCAGAAGAATGCGGCAACAGCAGCGTTGAGAGAACTGGCCAATCAATTGTTGACCCGCACGGCCTGATCCACGAACAGCGACTATTTGCTGTGGAATGGTTAGCGACAATCACAGGACCATCATGCACATAGGACTCAAGCAACGCTATCGGATACTGACCTTGTTAATGGCAATCATAGGAGCCTTGATATTGGCGTTGTGGGTTGCCGCAACGCAGAGGACTCCAACTGAAGTCGGCAGAAGCTATTGCCTATGCCCAGGAGAATGGAAAGGCGAGCAAGATGCGACCTGCTCTAACCTAAATTTGCACGTCTTCCCAACTTTTGGACCTACAGTCTGCGGGCTAGGGATGCATTCTTCCGGGCAGGTGTGTTTTGGGATAAGAGAACGGAAGGCCTTCTCCACTGGTTCTGGCGTTGCTTACCACGATGTTTGTTACGGCTGGCCTCTCGGAACGAAGCAATGTTATGGGTTGCCGATACCGCTTACGCCGACTATGGGCATCCAATTCCAACAGCTACCATGCGGCTATCCCTGCAATGATGACGCCATCATGTCTTTATGCCAGAATCAAGACAAAGTGGTTTTGCCGCATCTCACACTAAACTGTTGGTACTTAAAAGAAATGTGCCCGGTTCTAACACGTGAATGAAAATCATCCGTTAGCCCATAGTAAGGGATCAGAAAGTTTTCCGTTAGCGGCATGCCACACAAACCCACTCCAGCCGAATTGAAGGACGCAGCGAATAAGATCGTGCCAGATATCCTCGCGCCGAATCTGCGCGTGCTGTTTTGCGGCATCAATCCGGGAGTGTATTCGGCGGCGGTTGGTCATCACTTCGCACGTCCCGGCAATCGCTTCTGGCCGGCCCTGCACGCGGGCGGATTCACCGATCGGCTGCTAACGCCTGACGAAGATCATGATCTGCTGAAATCGGGATATGGCCTCACCAACATCGTCGAACGGACCACCACTTCGGCGAAAGAGTTATCGAACAGCGAACTGATCGCAGGAGCACGGTGCTTAGATCAGAAAGTGCGAAAGCATCAGCCTCACATGCTGGCGATCTTGGGCATAAGCGCCTATCGAACAGCCTTCCAGCGACCGCACGCCGCTTTGGGGCAGCAACTTGAGCGACTGGACGACACCATCCTATGGGTCTTGCCCAATCCCAGCGGCTTGAACGCGCATTATTCATTGCCCAACCTGACGGCTCAGTTTCGAGAACTGCTGGCCTTCACAACAAGTCTGCGTTAGCCGATGTCGCGGTCCATCGACAGATGTTGCAATTTCCCTTTGGACATGATGGGCAACGCGCGCGGCGGGTGTTATGCCAGGGAATGTCTAGCGTGTCATGTTGAGGAGCGCTTTCCGCGACGAAGCATCTCTACCACAGCGCGCAACATTTGCCTGTCAGGCCAGAGATTCCTCACTCGCCTGGCCCGCCGCTATGCAGCAGAGGCGCGCTGGGCGTCGTTCGGAATGACACATCACGGTAAGTCTCTGAGTAGATAAACATGACCACACTCGTTGTCGCGTCTACCAACCCCGTCAAAGTCCAGGCCGCTGTCAATGGCTTTCGACGATTGTTCCCTGACGCCGAACTGAATGTTGTGACGGTCTCAGTCCCATCGGATGTGGCGCATCAACCGCTGTCCGACGAGGAAACGCTGCGTGGCGCGTTGAATCGATCCAACAACGCGCGGCGCGTTCAGCCTGACGCCGATTACTGGATCGGCATCGAAGGCGGAGTGCAAGCGCTGAACGATGAACTCGCCGCCTTCGCGTGGATTGTCGTTCGATCAGCAACACTCATCGGCAAAGCGCGCAGCGGCACCTTCTTTCTGCCACCCGCCGTCGCCGAACTCATTCGCGCAGGCAAAGAACTGGGCGAGGCTGACGACATCGTCTTCGGTCGATCGAATTCCAAGCAGGAGAATGGCGCAGTGGGTATTCTGACCGGCAACGTGATCGATCGTACGCAGTTATACGAACATGCTATGATCCTGACATTGATTCCGTTCAAGAATGAGAGCCTGTACGCACGGCAGGGAGCAGATTGATGTCTGAAGAAAGACTCGTCGTCCAACGCATGACCACCCTCGTCGATCAGTGGGAAGCCGCGCACGATCGCCGCGCGATCTTTCTGGGCTGCTACGTGCTGATGACGCGCAACATGCTGGACGCCATCGACGCGGGACGCTTCCACGACAACGAGTGGGTCAATCGCCTGCTGCATCGCTTCGCCGATTATTACTTTGCGGCACTCGATCGTTTCGAGCAAGACGAGTTGAGCGCGCCGCCTGCCTGGAAGCTGGCCTTCGACGCGACGCGCGATGAAGAGGTGATGACCCTGCAACATCTCTTGCTGGGCGTCAACGCGCACATCAATTTTGACCTGATTTTCTCGCTCAACGATCTACTCCTGCCGGAATGGGCTGCGGCGACGCCGGAACAACGCGAGCAGCGCCACGCCGATCACGAGCTGGTCAACCGCATCATCGGCGAAACGGTTGACGCCGTGCAAGATCAGGTTGTCGATAAATTCTCGCCGTGGGTGAAAATTTTCGACAAAATGCTCGGCCCGGTGGATGAATGGCTCACGTCGCATCTCATCAGCCACTGGCGCGAAGACGTGTGGAACGCCGCCGTGCGCTATGTAGAAGCCACAGATGAGGATACACGCGCAGAGTTGCGTCAACAGATCGAGCACACGGCAATGGAACGCGGCACATTGATGTTGAAAATTAGATCGTGAGGTAACCATGTCCGAACTTATTCTCTTAAACGCCCGCATTTATACGATGGAGGCCGCCCGCCCGATCGCCCATGCCATCGCGATTCGCGACAATCAGATCGTGGCGGTGGGCGACGAGCAGTTTATGCTGCGGATGCTGCCGCATGCGCAAAAGATCGATCTGCACGACCGCTGTGTCATCCCCGGCCTGATCGATGCGCACCTGCACGCCGAATGGACGGCGCTCGGCTTGAAGAACGTCGACGCGGAGACGCCCACGTTGGATGAGGTCTTGCGCCGTGTGGAGGAATTTGCGCAGAAGACTCCGCCGGGGCAATGGATTCGCGGCCACGGGTGGAATCAGAACGTCTGGGGGCCGCAACTTGCGGGCGGCAACTTCCCGACCAAGGCCGATCTCGATCGGGTAGCGCCCGAGCATCCCGTCTTTCTCACCGCCAAAAGCGGACACGCCGCGTGGGCCAACTCACTCGCGTTGAAGCTGGCGGGGATCACGTCGAGTACACCGAATCCAATCGGCGGTGAGATCGTGCGCGACGCGGCGGCTGGAGCCGGAGGTGAACCCACCGGTATCTTCTTCGAAGACGCGCTGGAGTTGGTCAGCAAGATCATCCCCGAACCCACCGCGCAGCAAGTCGCCGATGCGCTGCGCGACGCCCTGCCCCTGTTCCAGCGCGTGGGCCTGACGGGCGTCCACGACTTCGACGGGGCGCGCGCTTTGCAAGCGTGGCAAATTCTCAAAGAGAACGACGAACTGAACTTCCGCGTCAGCAAGACGATTCCGATCGCCCTGCTCGATCACGCCATCGCGCTGGGGATCCGATCGGGGTTTGGCGACGACCGCTTACGCCTCAACAGCGTGAAGTCGTTCGCCGACGGTGCGCTCGGCCCGCAGACCGCGTTGATGATCGATCCTTACGAAGGCAGTAACGACAAGCGCGGCATCAGCACGCTGGACAAAGAAGAAATGATCGAGAACGTGCGCAAGGCCGGCGCGGCGGGTTTGTCGTCGACCATTCACGCCATCGGCGATAAGGCCAACCACGATGTGCTGGATGTGTTCGAGGCTATTCGGGCCGAGGAAAAACTTCGGCAAGAAGAGGGCACGCCGCGCCTGCGCCATCGCATCGAACATGTGCAGTTGCTGTACCCCGACGATTTCAATCGCCTGGGACAACTGGGCATCATCGCGTCGATGCAGCCCAGCCACGCCACCAGTGACATGCTGATCGCCGACAAGTATTGGGGCGCGAGAAGCGCGGGCGCGTATGCGTGGCGCACCCAATTGAACGCGGGCGCGCGACTGGCCTTTGGATCGGATTCGCCTGTCGAGTCGTTCAATCCGTTTCTGGGGATTCATGCGGCCGTCACCCGCCGCCGCGCCGATGGTTCACCCCAGGCCGATGGCTGGTACTCCGAACAACGCTTGACCGTGGCAGAAGCGGTACATGGCTTCACCCTGGGCGCGGCCTATGCGTCTTACGATGAGGCGCGCAAGGGATCACTCGCGCCCGGCAAGTTGGCCGATCTCATCGTCCTCGATCGCGACATCTTCACCGTCGATCCGATGGAGATTGCGGAGACGAAAGTCCTCGCTACGATGATCGATGGACAATTCGTATGGCGAGATTTTTGAACGACGCTTTCTTGACACATCGAAACGCAGTGTGCTAGACTTGAATTGGCGATAGGGCAATAAAAGCGCCGACATCGCGCTAGCAAAGAAGGCAAACCATGGCTCCCATTACCGCGCGCGTTCGAGATCGAGGCGAGATCACACTTCCCCCGGTGATTCGACGCAGGCTCAACCTCAAGAAGGGCGATCGCGTTTCCTTTGTTGAAACGGATAACGGCGTGCTGATCAAATCCGCGCACGAGATCGTCGACGAGGGCCTGGCCGAGATCGGCGCGTCCCTCACCGCCAAAGGGATCACGCTGGAAGAGATGATCGAACGGGGCCGCGTGATCCGCGAGTCGATCATCGCCGAAGAGTATGGCCTGACCGAGCCGAAGCCATGAGGCTGCTTAAAAGATGATTCCATCTTGGCCGCAGCCCGCAAAGCCAAAGTGGATTACCTCGTCACGCTGGACAAGAAGCACCTGCTGGACAAGCCAGAACTGGCACAATATGCGCGCACCCTCATCGCTGCGCCGCAAGAAGTTGTGCAGAGCCTTGCCCCCAAGAAGCCGTTCTAGACCAGCGAGCCGCTGGACATTGCGGAGACGAAGGTGCTCGCCACGATGATCGATGGGCAATTCGTGTGGCGAGATTCTTGATTGCTGATTGTTGACTGCTGATTGCTGATTGGCTGCTCGCTCATGCTATAATCCGTTCATCACCCTGTCTCGCCGGAGAGCGCCGCATGTCTGAACAGCCGCCCATCTACGTCGATAAGACACCCTTCTTTGGCCGCGTCGAAGAACAGAAGCAATTCATCGCCGCGTTGCAAGATGTGCTCACGCAACCGGCGACGGAAACCCTGCCTTACATCTTCCTCCTCTACGGCGATGGCGGCATCGGCAAGACCACCCTCGCTAAGCGCTTCCGCGACATCGCCGCTGATCGCCCTTTTCGCGGCAAGTTTCAAACGCTGTGGATCGATTGGGAAGACGAACGCCGACAAGGATATACAGCTCTTCAAGTCGGACGCAACAACATCACACCGGAAGCCGTGTTTGATGCCATACATATGGTGGCAGTCCGCAATGAATGGGGCGCGTATTTTAAGGCCTATCAAGAAGCCTTGAAGTTGCGTGACGAATCTGAAAAGAAAGCCGCCGAAGCACTATTGACCACCGACGAACGGGACGAACTGGTACAAATTCGCGGGTTGGGCGCAACAGCCATCGCCAAGATTATGCGGCTGGGCATTCCCGGTATTGGCGAAACAGGCGAAAAGCTGGCACAGGCTTTTCTAAACGAGGGAATCAAAGTTGGCGCTGAACAGGCCGCACGCTTGCGTGGCATGATTGAAACACGATTACGCGCTCGTCTTGAGCCGGATCAATTCAAGACTTACCTAAACCCCGTTGAACGGCTAGCTAATGCTCTAGCCGCTGGACTAGAACAAGTAGCCGCCACGATCCCGTTACTGCTCTTCCTCGACACTTACGAAATCGTCGATCGGGCCGATACGCAATTGCGCCTCGTGATACGAGCGGCAGGCGCACGTGTTATATGGATTGTTAGTGGGCGCAACGATCTGGTACGTGGCCGCAAGTTTGGCGCAGAGTATTTCAAGGGCTATGCTGATGACTTTGCACGTCGCCTTTTAACATACAACATGCGTCAATTGGCGCTGGAAGATATTCGCCGCTATTTTGCCGCTCGCGCACCACAGCGCCCGCTAAACGAGGAGGAAACGGAAGCCATCAGCCGTGCGACGCGCGGCATTCCACTAGCCGTCTGCGAGGCCGCTGACATCTGGGAAAAGGATGCCCAACTTGACGAGATTGTGGGAGATACAACAGAATCTACTCCGCGTCCGCAAATCGTAAAGAAAATGACCGACCGTTACCTACTGCATGTGGTGACTGAACCCGACAAGCATACTCTTTACGCGCTGACTCTGGCGCGTGGCGATGTCGAAGTTCTACGCGCCATGCTATTTGCCACCGATGCGGACAAGTTGGATCTAGATGCCTTGCTGCATCGCTTGGAGCGTGACTACGCTTCCGTTCACGCTGATAGAGCCCGTTTGCATGACGAGCCAACAGAGTTTCTACAAGAATATCTGCGCGTGGAAATCCGTCGCAGAGGGGAAGAAATACAAACCTTGAACCAGCGCGCAGTGGATGCTTTGCGCGAACGTGTGAAAAAAATCGAAGCTGACTTGCCATTGATTAAAGAGCGTTGCGAAAACGAGGACTGGGTCAAGGTGACGCTCGATATCGTCTATCATCTTTTCTGGCTGGATGAGACTGAAACATGGCACTGGTTTATGCCTCNNCTCGTTTTGTCGAAGGCCTAGCTTATGATCGGAGTCTACAGCAAGGATTGCTGGAAATTGCCACCAATTGGAGAGATGTACTTAGCGCCACTGGCAAGAAACGTCTTAAGGCGCTCAGCCCATCAGACAACAGATCTGTCGAAGAAAATGAGGAAGTCATGCTGGACGAACTTTCTCAGCTGGATAAAAAAGGCTGGCTCAAAGGTGATGGCGAAGCTGAACGCCGCGCCATTCTCGATTGGCAGCGTGGAAAGTTATTCTGCATGCGCAAGAAATACGTCGAAGCACTAACCAGTTACGACCATGCTGAACATGGCCTGCCAGAAGACGGTAAGAATCTAAAAACACAACTGGGTAAAGCACTATATGACTTGGCCGGAGAATTCATGTGGCCTGAAAAGCGTGACATTGCAGTATATTCGGCAGAAGCCGAGCGCATTTTGCCTAAAGTTGTCAGCTGGATACCGGAGATGTATGATGCATGGTACCGTCTTGGGATAGTATTATATCGCGTGGAAAAATACCAAGAGTCTGTCATCGCACATCAGCATGCCGTTGACCTAGCCCCCGAAGTTCCTGACTATCATAACGATCTTGGAGCTAGTCTCCGAGCCTTAGGACATTACGATGAAGCCATTAATGAATATCAAAAGGCCATCGACCTCGATTCCACATTCGCATGGCCGCACTTCAATTTAGGCAATTTATACTACAGTTTGGGCCGCACTGACCAATCTATAACCGAATACCAAAAAGCTCTTGAACTCGGGGAATCATTTATTGAAGCATCGGCTAACTACAATCTTGGCAACGTGTACCGCGACTTGGGCCGCATCAAAGAATCCATCGCCGCCTTTCAGCGAGCTATCAGCCTCGCTCCCGAGGATGCTACCCTACACAACGCTCTTGGCAACGTGTACCGCGACCTGGGCCGCACCGAAGACGCCCTCGTTGAATATCAGACAGCTATCAACCTCGACTCCGAGATTGCCGATCTACATGTTAACCTCGGATATATCTACCAACGTCTAGGTCACTTCGACAAAGCCATCGTCGAATACCAGAAAGCCATCGACCTCGACCCCAAGTTTCCCACACCCCACAACAACCTTGCACACCTATACAGGGACCTACGCCACATAGACGAAGCCATCGTCGAATTCCAGACAGCCATCGACCTCGACCCCAAGTTTGCCGCGTCGTATAATGGCCTTGGTAATGTGTATAGTGACTTAGGTCGTATAGACGAAGCCATTGTCGAATACCAGAAAGCCATCGACCTCGCCCCCGAGTTTGCCAATCCACACAACGGTCTCGGGTATGCGTACCAAGGATTAGGCCGCAGCGACGAGGCCATCGCCGCCTATCAACACGCCATTGAATTGGACCCGAAGTATCCTTATCCGCATCACGGCCTCGGCAACGTTTACCAAGGACTAGGCCGCAGCGACGAGGCCATCGCCGCCTATCAACGCGCCATCGAATTGGACCCGAAGTATCCTTATCCGCATCACAGCCTCGGCAACATGTACCAAGAACTAGGTCGCAGCGACGAGGCCATCGCTTACTACCTGCGTGCTATCGAGCTTGCCCCCAAATTAGTAGCTGCACGAGCTTCACTAGTTGCTTGTCTTCGGAAACTTGGCCGCGAAACCCAAGCCACCGAACACGAAAAGATCGCCCGCGAATTGATCGGCAAGGAAAACGAATACAATCGCGCCTGCTTTGAATCTATCTGCGGCAATGCTGATAAAGCGCTGGCCCTGCTCAAGGTGGCACTGGACAAGAAACAAGAGCCTCTCGCATGGGCGCGGGTCGACCCGGACTTTGAATCTCTCCGCACCGATCCGCGCTTTATGGCGTTGGTTGGCGCAGCGGATGAAAAGCCCTCAGCGGATAGTTCAACCGGATAGCCGGATGACCGATCGTGCATCCGTTAATCCGTTTGGCGCAGCATCCGTTGAAGACCATCATCCGCACTGACCCGCGCTTCATCGCCCCGGTGAAGACAAACCCGTAGGGGCCGTTCGACCGCCAGCCGATTGCGACCTCCATCCGATCATCCAATTTCATCGTCATTTAACGTTGTCCCTTTACAATCCGATCACTTCAATCGACGACGAGGTGATCGCATGAAATCGGCAGCAATCTCCAAAAGCAAGAAGCGCTTTCGAGTTATTCCGGTTCTAATTGTGGCGGCGATAGCAATGGTGGTGTTAGCGACCGGTGGATTTGCCTTTGCGGCCGCCCAAGAATCACACGATCCGTTTTGCGCTTCGTGCCATACGCAGCCCGAATCGACCTTTGTTCAGCGATCGACGAGCACACCCGTTGACCTGGCTTCGTTTCACACCACCCAGAACACCCTATGTATTGATTGCCATTCCGGGCCAGGGGTTCCGGGACGGATGCAGGCCGAATTAATGGGCGCCCGAAACGCCTTCAAGTGGTTTACGGGGACCGCCATCCAACCGGCCGTCGTGAACTATCCTATTGGCGATCAAAACTGCCTTAAGTGCCACCAGACGGTTACCCAGCGTGGATTTGCGCCCAAGGAGCAGATGACCATTCCCAACGCGGCAGCCAGTGGGCGAGAGCGTGCGGGCAGAAACAATCACTGGCACGAGCTCCTGACCCGCTGGCAGACGGCCGACCCCAACGCCGGAACTTGCATCACGTGCCATTCCGGGCATGCGACGGATGTCAATATGCAGAACGGATTCATCAACGATCAAAATGTCCAAGCGACGTGTGACGCCTGCCATCGGGCTATCAGGCGCGGCGATTAAGGCGACGGTATAACACCAGTAGGGGCGAACCGGTGCATTCGCCCAGACAGACACGCAGGTCTGCCTCTACGTCACGGCGATTCTTTCCCTACAGATGACAATCCGATAGATTCCTCGCCACCTGAAGGTCCCGCGCAGTTCGCGGAATAGCGGCGCGGAATGTCACTGCATGACGATTCTGTGAGAGCTGTAGATTACTGCGTCTACCCGATTTACCGACAATGCTTTATAATGTAGGTGTAGACCGAGCAACACCTCCACCTCGGCCCGCTGGATGGCCGAGGTGCGTTTTTGCCTTTTGCCCGTTGTCGCAAGATGATGGGCCAGTAAAAAGATGGAGTATAAATGACTACTGTTCGTAATGATATTCGCAACATTGCCATCATCGCCCACGTCGATCACGGCAAAACCACGCTGGTCGATGGGATGCTGCAACAAAGCCACATCTTCCGCGACAATCAGGTGATGATTGAGCGCGTGATGGACAGCAACGATCTGGAGCGCGAGCGCGGCATCACCATTCTGGCCAAGAACACGGCCGTCGTCTACAAAGGCATAAAGATCAACATCGTCGATACGCCCGGCCACGCCGACTTCGGCGGCGAGGTGGAACGCGTGATGAACATGGTCGACGGCGTGCTGCTGCTGGTCGACGCGGTGGACGGCCCCATGCCGCAGACGCGCTTCGTGCTGCGCAAAGCCCTGGAGATGGGGCACAAAGCGATCGTGGTGGTGAACAAAGTCGATCGGCCCAATGCGCGCGTCAACCATGTCGTCAACGCCACGTTCGATCTCTTCATCGATCTGGGCGCCACCGACGAGCAATCCGAATTCCCGATCGTGTACACCAACGCGATTCTGGGCACGGCCACGCTCATCCCGGAAGATGAGGGCGTCGACTTGCAGCCGCTGTTCGACAAAATCGTCAACTATTTGCCCGCGCCCATCATCGAGCCGGATGCCCCCACGCAACTGCTGATCAGTACGCTGGCTTACGACGACTATAAGGGTCGCATCGCGATCGGGCGGTTGGTGGCCGGTAAAGTGCGCCGCGCGCAAGAAGTAGTGCGCATCGCCGTCGACGGGGTGCAGTCGCCGGGCAAGATCGCGCAAGTGTTTGTGCATCAGGGCCTGCAGCGCATCGAGGTGGAAGAAGCGGATGCGGGCGAAATTGTGGCCGTGACCGGCCTGCCGGAAATTTTCATTGGCGAAACCATTGCCGATCCGATCGATCCCAAAGCGCTGCCGCCCATTCGCGTGGAAGAGCCCACCGTGCGTATGACGTTCGGCGTCAACACCAGTCCGCTCAGCGGCAAGGAAGGCACGTGGAGCACGTCGCGCAAGCTGCGTGAGCGCTTGTTCAAGGAACTGGAGTCCAACGTGTCGCTGCGCGTGCAAGAGACAGACCAGCCCGATACGTTCATCGTCTCCGGGCGCGGCGAATTGCACCTGGCGATCTTGATCGAAACCATGCGACGCGAAGGCTACGAATTTGAGGTGGCCCGCCCCGAAGTGATCTTCCGCGAGAAAGACGGTCAGACGCTGGAACCGTTCGAAGATGTATACATCGAAGTGGCCGAGCCGTATCTGGGCGCGATCGTGGAACAGATCGGCGCGCGGCGCGGCTTGATGATCAACATGCGGCATGGTGATGGCGGCATCGTGCATTTGCAATATAAAGTCCCCACGCGCGGCCTGCTGGGCTTCCGATCGGACTTCCTGACTTTGACGCGCGGCACCGGCATCATGCACGCGTTGTTTCTGGGCTATGAAGAGCTGGCCGGTGACATCAACACACGCGAACACGGTTCGCTGGTGGCATTCGAACCGGGCCTCACCACGGGCTTCGGCTTGAAGAACGCCGAAGAGCGCGGCTCGCTGTTCATCCCTGCCGGCGTTGACGTATACGAAGGCATGGTGGTGGGTCAGCATATCCGCGACACCGATCTGACCGTGAATGTCTGCAAGAAGAAACACCTGACCAACATGCGCTCATCGAGCGCCGACATCGCGGTACGCCTGACTCCGCCGCGCACGCTGAGCCTGGACGACTGTATCGAATATCTGGGCGTGGATGAGCTGCTGGAAGTGACCCCGCAAAGCCTGCGCCTGCGCAAGCGCATCTTGAACACCGACGATCGGCGCAAGGCATCGCGGCGTGAAGACAAGGAAGCCGAAGAGCTGGCAACGAGGTAACACCATGAAGAAACAATATGTGATCCTGTTGGTGGTGGTCGTCGTGATCGTCGGCGTCATCGTGCTGGGTAGTCTTGGCGCTCCGGCGTCTCAAAGACCGAATGGCCCGGCGCCCGCGGATGCGACTCCGACACCCATCCAGTCGACGCGGGGCGTGTTGGCCACACCGGAGAAAATCAACGCCGAAGTCGGACCGGATGAGCCGCAGATCTTCATGCTGGAACCCGACGATGGTGCCAGCACGAGCAGTCCCTTCTACCTGCGTATCGGTGCGTCAAATTTCAAGATTCCTCTGCTCAGCGCGATCGTTCATGTCAACCTCAACGCGCCTTGCAGCGCCGCGGGAGAAGAGATACCCGAAGACGCGCAGCACATCAGCCTGCCCCTCGGCAAATGGGCTGTACCCAATTTCACTTTACCGGCAGGCCGCTATCGGTTGTGCATTCAAGTTTCAAACGCGCAGAATGTGGCGCTGGCCGGTCCGGGCATGACACGCATTATTGATCTTGAGATTGTGCCCTGATCGCTTTAGAAACCAGGTTGATCATCACCGCCCGCATTAAATGCGGGCGGTTTTCTTTTTCAGGTAGAATTTGTCTACAACTCCACCCCACGGACAGGAGGACTCTCATGCGTCTACTTATCATCGGCGGCACACGCTTTGCCGGACGGCATCTGGTTGAAGCGGCCCTGACGCGCGGTCATACCCTCACGCTGTTCAATCGCGGTCAATCCAATCCCGAACTCTTTCCGCAGGTCGAACAACTGCACGGCGATCGGACGAAGGATTTGACGCCGTTGCAGGGTCGCTCCTGGGACGCGGTGATCGATACGAGCGGTTACGTGCCGCGCCACGTGCGTCGATCAGCCGAAGCGTTGGCCGCGGCAGCCGATCGGTATGTCTTCATCTCGACGGTGTCCGTCTACGCCGAAAATAATCCGCGCGGCATGGACGAGACCGCGCCGTTAGCGACACTCACCGATGAGACCGTGGAAGAAGTGACGGGCGAGACCTATGGCGGTTTGAAGGTCTTGTGCGAACAGGCCGTCGAGCAAGCGCTGCCCGCTCGGGCCTTGATCATTCGCCCGAGCTTGATCGTCGGGCCGCACGATCCCACCGATCGGTTTACGTACTGGCCGTATCGCATCGCGCAAGGCGGTGAAGTGCTCGCGCCCGGCCAGGCCGATCAGCCCGTGCAGATCATCGATGGACGCGACATGGCGGAATGGATCGTGAAGCTGGCGGAGACGAAGCACACGGGCATCTTCAACGCCGTCGGGCCGGAGCAGTTACTGACGACACGCGGCATGTTGGAAGCATGTGTAGCGGTGTGCAATCCACAGGCACACTTGACGTGGGTCAGCGAAGAATTCTTGATCGCCGCCGGGGTGCAGCCGTGGAGTGAGATTCCGGTATGGGTGCCGGAACAAGATGCGGCGTTTGATACAGTCAGCAACGCCAAGGCGATTGCCACAGGCCTGAAATTCCGACCGTTAGCCGAAACGATGGGGGATACGCTGGCGTGGGCTAAGACGCGCCCGAGTGCTCACGCGTGGCGTGCCGGACTGACGCGTGAGCGTGAAGCAGAGTTGCTGCAAAGTTGGCGCGCACATCGCGCCTGATGAACGAAGAGGGGATTGATGCGCCAACAATCATTGCCCGGCGTGAAATATCCAAAACTTGTCATTCTGAGCGAGCGTTAGCGAGCGAAGAATCTCTACCTCAGCTAACCGCGCAAGTCATCAGTACCAGAGATTCTTCAACGCACGCCCTGTCCGCCGGAAAACGGCGGGGGCGCGCCAGGCGGAATGACACCTGCGAAAGAGTTCGGAGACAATCACTGAGGAGCCACTCTACATGGAACTCAAACTTTGTTTTATGGGCCTGGGCAGTGTGGGCCGCGAACTGATCAAGTTGATCGATCGCAAGCGCGACGACGTGCAGGCGCAGTACGATCTGTCGTTCAAGATCGTCGGCATTGCAACGGGTAGGCACGGTATCCTAGTCGATCCAGATGGGATCGACCACTCCTACGCGCTGAACGGCGACTGGGCCGATCGCGCGTGGGCGAGCACGGAAGAAAATCGAATCAAGATGATCCGTGAATGCGGGGCTAACGTGCTCGTCGAGATGTCGCCCATCAATCGCGAGACGGGACGCCCTGCCCTCGATTATCTGGAGTTGGCCTTGAATCTGGGCATGCACGCCATCTCCGCAAACAAAGGGCCGGTGGTCCATGGCTATCGACATCTCAGCGCGCTAGCGAAGAAGCAAAACAAAGCGTTCTTGTTTGAAGCGACGGTGATGGACGGCTTCCCGCTGCTCAATCTCTATCGCGAGTGCCTGCCCGCGACGCGCGTGTTGAGTTTTCGTGGTGTGTTGAACAGCACCACGAATCTGATCCTGACGTTGATGGAAGAGGGTCGGACCTTCGACGAAGCCGTGCAGCACGCGCAAGAGATTGGCATTGCGGAGACCGATCCCGGCAACGACATCGACGGTTGGGATGCCGCCGTGAAGGTGTGTGTGTTGAGCAACGTGCTGATGGGCGCAGATATTCGTCCGCAGGACGTGAATCGCACGGGGATTCGCGCCATTACACTAGAGCAGATCAAGCAAGCGCAATTGGCGCGCCGCAAGTGGCGGTTAGTGTGCACGGCGGAATGGGTGGAAGGTCAATTGATGGCAAAGGTCGCGCCAGAAGAAGTGCCGGCGAATGATCCACTCTTCCGGCTATACGGTACGACTAGCGCGATTCAACTTAAGACCGATACGTTGAATCAACTGACGCTGTTGGAAACCGCACCCACGCCCGCGCAGACGGCGTTTGGTGTGCTGGCCGATCTGATCGCGGCAGCACGGGGACACTATTAGTGACGAGTGAAAAGTGAAGAGTGAAATGCGAATCATCGCCATCTGTTATTCACGTTTCACTTTTCACTCTTCAACTTTTCCGGCGCATCCATATCCAGACCAGCGCCCACACCACCGCCACCTCGATCACTCCGCCGATCAGCGACCAAATGACATCCGAGGTGGGCGACACCTGAATCGTGATCTGATCGCTCCAGGCTTCCGTGATGAAGTGAATGGAGATGGCGTGCCGGCCGGGACTGAGGGCATTCCATAGCGGGCCGGATTGACCGATCAGCGAAATGTTGGTGAACAAACATAGGGCCGCGAAGATCACGGCAATGATGATGGCCCGGCGGCGCGTCGGTTGGCCGGACGCGATGAGCAAACTCAGGCCGGAGTTCACCAGACCGATGCCCCACCCGAAAGCGATCCACATCCCCACAAATTGATCGAGATGATACGGGCCGATCAACACCCACAGCCCCGCGCCGACGATCGCCATGGCGATCAACAAGCCGCTGCCCGCCGCTGCCCACCAGCCCAACAACTTACCGGCAAGATACGTGCCCTGCGTGACGGGCAGCCCGTCCAACACTTCGCGCACACCCAGCTGGCGATCCCGCGCCATCACATCGGCCGACACAATCGGCAGCACCAGCAACGCGATCAGATAAATGGACATCGCCGCATACATGATCGCATAGCGGGTGGTCACATTGAGTGCGGCTTCCGTCGAGATTCCGCCCGACGTGATCCAGGTGCGCTGCACTTCAGCGGCGTTGCTCTGCCCGAACAACACATACATGACCGGCGGCAAAGCGATCAGGCTCAGCATGACGCCCGTCAACATGCGCTGCCGCCACTGCAATACCAGCTCGTAGCGAATAATCCCGCTCAGTTGCGTGAAGTGCATAAACCGCTTACTCCTTGGGCGTAAAGAAACCGGATTTCTTCATCATTGCAGGAATGAACCGCTTATCGTGCACCGACTTTGCTAAACTGCAGGAGGTTACGCAGAATCCCGGTTTCTAGCTGACCTAACTGATTTGGCTTTGCCGCGACCACCCAGTAACACCCGTTCTTCATCACGAATAAAGTACGTCACAGCCAGCCGGATGAACCACAGGCCGATCAAGATCAAGAAGACGCGATTGGGCCAGTAGTCGGGCCGATCGGGTTGCAGGTACAGGCCGATCGGCCACAGGAACGGCCACATCCCGATCAACTGCTCGCTCGCCAACATCAGACCACTCCACAAAATGACGACGAGGCCGATGCCCATCATCGGTTGACGTGTCATCAGCGTCAAACACAGCGCGATGCCGACCAGCACCAGCAGCGGCGCGAGCCAGCGCGCGATCGCCACGCCGATACTTTCACCCGTCAACCCCGCGGCGATCGCACTGCCGATCAACGCCACGCTTCCCTGCAAAACAAACAGCCACACCAACCGTTCCAGCATGATCCAGGCCAAGGGACGCCGGCACGCCAATGTGACTTCCAGTCCCGGTTCATCTTCCGGCGAAAATAGAAATGCGGCTTGCACCGCCGCCAACAGTGGCACGACCGTCTCGACAAGGCGCGACACGCTTAACGGCATCGCGTCCTGCGTTGGAAAGGCCAGGGCCACTCCGACCAACCCCGCACTCGCCGCGACAGGCCACCAGCCCAACAAGCGCAGACTGATGCGCCACGACCACGCCCGTGGCTGACGCCTAAAGTTTTGTATGCCACGCCAGCCCGACCAGACCAACACACCCACCAACACCAGCGACACCAGCGCGATCAATGGACGCGTCAATGCAGCTCGCAGACTAAAACCCGGATGACGCGTGTTCTTCAAGCACTCACTCTGCGGCGTGTGCAACGGATCATTCAAGAAGGCGTAGACGATGCCGTTCGCGCAGGGATCGGCGCTGATCAAAGCGGCATGCCCGGCTTCGGGCACCACGAACGCATAACCATGTTCGGATGCGGCCGCGATCGTTTCCGCGTAGCGCGGCGGCGAACCCGGATCGTATTCGCCGCCGATGACCAGCAGCGGCACACGCGTCTGCAACGGCGTCGCATCACGCGCATCCACGCTGCGTCTCGGCCATTGAGCGCACAACGCCATGTTCGCCGCATTGGTCGCATTAGCCCACGGCGCTGTCGCGTAACGCGCGTTCGAGTCCGCCATCTGCTGCGGCGTCACCTGAGTCAACCGTAGTTGGCACAGCACCGTCGTCTTCATACCTTCGCTCAACGGCCACTGCGGACGATACGCGTCTTTCAACATCGCTTGCTGCGCCTTCACGATCGATGTGACATCACCATCGCGCAGGTCATAGATCAAACCTGGCACCTGGCGCGGATCGGTGTAAACCAGCCAGCCGATAAGACCGATGCGATCGATCGCGGTCGTGAACGTTTCCTGCGAAATCGGATCGGAATTCGCAAACACGATCGGTTGTTGCCGCAGCCGATCGGTTAGCTGCGCGAAGGCGGACGGCACATCGGGATAAGCCGTGCGGCACACCGCGTCCTGCGCGCAGTTGGCAAAGATCGTGTCGAAGTAATGCGTCAGGCTGGCCGGCGCGTCGGCCATGACGTATTCCCAGATGGGATAGGCCGAATCCAACACCGCACGGCGGATATGATCGGGATAGTCGCGCACGATCACCTGCGCCAGCATCGTGCCGTACGACACCCCGAGAAGATTGATCTGCTCATACCCCAAGGCGCGGCGGACATCGTCGACGTCGGCTGCATTCTCCGTCGTGTTGTAGGCCGCCACATTCACGCCCGCATTCTGCCAGCGATCGCGGCAGGCCAGATAAGGCGCGAGACTCTCTTCCGACGAAAGCCGCTGCCCCTTAAGGTCAGCGATCTTCAGCGCTTCGGTCTCTGGACAAACCAGCGCCGGTTGCGACCACCCGGCCCCGCGTTGATCGAAGAAGACCCCATCGCGCACGGACAACATCGGATCGAAACCGGACAGCATATTGGGCAGCGCCGCCACCAACGCGCCACCCGGCCCGCCGTTGAGGAAGAAGATCGGATCGGGCGCAGGTTGATCGGCGCGGCTGTGCACCACCGCCACGCCGATCTTGATCGTCGGACTGCCCGGCTGTGATCGATCTTCCAGCACGCTCACAAAACCGCAGTCGATGCGGTAGCCGATCGGGACGGGGAACGGGCACTCTGCCTTTTCAAACGGCGGTACGGTCTCTTGCGCCGTCGCCGCTCGCCACAGCCACATTGCCAACATCAAGCTAAGCCCAACACCTATCAGTAGTTTTTTACTCATTGTTCATTGCATGTAGAAACCGGGTTTCTTCATTGAACATTGATCATTGCACATTGATCATTGTTCATTGTTTTTCATCAACCACATATAGCCATCTTCCAGGCTCGGCTCAACGGGTGCAGCCGCATAACCCGTCGGTTCACCCAGCACGCGATACTGCACCGCATCCTGCAACTGCAGCGTCGAGACAATCGTCAAGCCGTTATTGGGCCGCTCGCCCGTGCTATTGATCGTCCACACGTGCTCGCGCGCCCGCGTGATGAGGTCACGCGGCGCACCGCGAAACAACACGCGCCCGTGCGCGATCACGACCAGATCGTTGCAGCTCTGGCTGATGTCTTCGACGATATGGGTGGACAAGATCACCGTGCGGCGCGCCGCCATGTCGGACAGCAAGTTGCGCAGGCGCACGCGCTCTTCAGGATCAAGCCCGGACGTTGGCTCGTCGACGATGAGCAGCTGCGGATCACCCAGCAACGCCTGCGCGATGCCCACCCGCCGCTTCATGCCGCCCGAATAAGTCTTCAACTGCCGATCGGCTTCATCACTCAAGCGCACCTGCTGCAGCACCTCGGTCACTTGCTGCCGCCGCGTCGATCGATCGGTGACGCCCTTCAGAATCGCGATGTAGTCCAGAAATTCACGTGCTGTGAGATTGGGATACAAGCCCAGCTCTTGCGGCAAATAACCCAGCACCGCCTTCGTCGCCAGCTTGCCCTGCGGCGTGGTCACGTCGTTTCCCAACACGCGCACTGCGCCGCTCGTCGGACGCACCAGTCCCGCCAGGATGCGCATCAACGTGGTCTTGCCCGCGCCGTTCGGCCCGACTAGGCCAAACATGCCGCTGCCAATCTCAAGGTCGATGCCGCGCAGGGCCTGCACCTTGCCGGAATAAGTCTTGGTCAAATCTGAAATCGAGATCATGTCATTCACTCCTCATCAAGACAGGCCAACGCTCACTCGCGGCCTTCGCGCATTCGTAACCACAGCCACGCCAGGCTGCCACACCCCAGCAGCTCAACCAGACCGATGCCCACGGACAACCAGATCACACTCTCGCCCAGTGGCGTGCGGTATCCCGCATCCACCCACCCCAACCAGAAATATTGATAGACGTAGGGTCGCCCCGGGTTCAACAGTTCCCACACATTGATGTCGATCAACCTGCTATTGAAAGTACCCAGCATGGCACAGGCCAGACTGAACAACAAGACGATCGCGACGGCCAGACGACGCGTCGGCATGAAAGCGGCGAGCAGCAGGCCTACGCCGACGTGCAACAGAACCAATGGCAGCGCGCCGCTCAACCACATCTGCGCGTATGGCGCTATTTCGTACGGGCCGATTGCCCACCACCCCAGTAATCCGGCAACGACCATAATGACGATCAGGCTCATTACGATCGCCAGCCACGCGCCACTCAATTTGCCCAGCAGGTAAACCAATCGGGGCAGCGGCGTCCCATCGATGATGGGCTTCACATTCCACAGGCGATCGCGCGGCATCACGTCGACCACGGCCAGGCCGCCGAGCAGTAAGATTTGAACGTATAACAGCGGCCAGAATAAAGTGATCCATTCCACGGCGTTGGCTCTTTGCTCCGCCGCGCCAGTCGCGATGAAAGTGGCCGCGGGTATCCCTCCTGCCGACTCGCGCAAGACGGTCAGCAAAATTCCCGTCAGAACGATCAGGCTGAGGGTAAAGACTGCCAACATGCGCTGCCGCCACAACATCCGCATCTCGTAATACGTCATCGCTCCGATTTGAGCCAAACGCAAAGTCATAGTCCTCAGATCCGTTTCAGCAATTGTTGTTCTTCACGCCCTGCCAGCCACAGCGCCAGACCGACGCAGATCAAAGTCAGCAGCCACAGCCAGGGCTGTCTATCTTGCGCCAGCCAATTGGGGAAAGCGGCAAATGGCGGAAACGCGCGCATCACTTGAATGCCCCATAATACCAGACAGATCGACACACTGATCAGCGGCTCGACGAACAGCATCGACAACAAAAAGGCCAGTGCCGCGAGGAACGTCATCGGGGCCAGCCACAACAAGACCAAGGGCCACAACGACCAGCCGCTGTGCAACAGCACGAGTACCACGCTGCTCAATAGTCCCAGCATTAGGTCGAAAGCAAAGACCAGCAACAAGCGTGCCAGCACGACTAAGCGTGGCGAGACGGGGGCCGCGAGCTCGATCTCTAAGGCCGGATCAGCCGCCGGGCCATACAGAAACGCAATACCCACCGCTGCGACCAAGGG
Source organism: Anaerolineae bacterium (assembly GCA_003154115.1). GTDB lineage: Bacteria > Chloroflexota > Anaerolineae > Fen-1058 > Fen-1058 > Fen-1058. The sequence continues at coordinate 41,000 of PMCF01000288.1, read as the reverse complement.
CGCCACCCAAACCAACGGCAGCATGTCCGGCGCAGGGCCGGGTTGGATCGTGAGCGTTACAAATAGGCCGAGCGCCATGACGAGAGCAGATGCCAACCAGATCTCTTGCTGCACCACGCGCAGCTGTGCGCGCAGCAGCCACCCGGTCAACGCCCACGCGTGAGAAGATCGCTGCACCGGCAGCGAGGCCGCCAGGGCCTGCACCAGCCGATCGGTTTCTTGAGCCGTGGGGGTTGGCGCGGGCCAATCGGCTAAGTGCTGCATCACCGGCAACAGCCGATCGGCTTCCTCTGCCGAGCCGGTGTCTTCGATCAATTTAGCCCGCACTTTAGTTTGAGGCGTCATACCCCACCCTCCTCCCGCAGCACTGTCCGCAAGTGACGTAGTCCTAAACTCAAACGAGATTTCACTGTGCCAATGGGGATGTCGAGCGCTGCTGCAATTTCGGCCAATGACAAATCTTGATAGTAGCGCAGGATGATGGCTTCGCGTTGATGGACTGGCAGTGCGCCAATGGCGGCGCTGATGGCGGCGACGCGCAGCCCATCCATCTCGATCGTTTCCTCCAACCCGATCGGATCGGGCAGCGCCAGCAATTCATCGTCGGCCAGGGTCACAGCGTAACGCACATCGGCGCGCTTGAAGTGATCGCGTGCCACGTTTACGGCGATGGCGTACAACCACGGCTTGAAGGGGCGTGAGGGTTGATACTGCTGAATCGATCGCAGGGCACGCAGAAAGGCTTCCTGGGTCAGGTCTTCCGCCAGCGCGCGATCGCCGCCCGTCAGGCGATAGAGAAAGCCCAGCAGCGGGCTATGGTGACGTTCGACCAGCATCGCCAGATCGGCAGTGTGACCACGCTGCACACGGCGAGCGAGCTGCTCGTCGGCAGGTGTCATGTTGGCAGGCCGCTGCGCAGATTCGGCTTTCAACCAGGGGACTCGCGATAGGACAGGGTTGGTCACCATTCTAACCCTGATACGAGGATCAAGGCAAAAGGTTCACCACTCGTTCGGGAAAGCAAAACGGCAAGTCATGGAGCAGGCAGACTTGCCGCAAGACGAATCGACGTTGCCAAACGTCACACGGTCAACCGGCCGCAGCGGGCGCCTGTTCCTCGGTCCACACCGGCAAAGCAATACGGAACGTGGTCCCTTCTCCGACGGTGCTGGTCACCTCGACTGTGCCTTCATGGGATTCGACGATCTCTTTCACCAACGCCAGACCTAAGCCGACGCCGCCAAAACGCCGCTGGGAACTTCCATCGACCTGGTAGAAGCGTTGGAAGATTTTGTTCAACTGCTCAGGCGGGATGCCGATGCCGCTATCCGAGACTTCCAGCACGACGTGCGCATCGATGTGAGCGACCGTCACGGAAATGCGCCCGCCCTCCGGCGTAAACTTAAGCGCGTTGCCAAGCAAGTTATCCAACACCCGCCGCAGATGGACGGAATCGGCGTAGACCTTGGGGACCTCCGGCTGAATCGTCGCCACCAGTGAGAGACCCGCCTGTTTGGCAGGTGCTTGAAAATCGGTAATGGCGAGCTGCGTCATCTGTGCCAGATCCACCGGCTCTTTCTGGAATTTGTGAGTTTCCGCCGCGAGGATGGTCAACAAATCGTCGAGCATTTTGCTCAGCATGCGCGCGCGGCGGGCCATGATTTCGACCGATTCCAACTGCTGCTCGGACAGGGTTCCCAGATCGCCGGCCACCAACAGCTCGGCATACCCGCGAATGATCGCCAGCGGGGTGCGTAATTCATGCGACACGTTTTGAATGAACGTGTTCTTAAGTTGATCGAGTTCCTGTTGCTGGGCCAACGCCCGGCTCAATTCAACGGCCCGCTGCCGCTCGGAATCATACAAGCGCGCATTCTCAATCGCGATCGCCGCCTGCGCGGCCAACGCCGTGAAGAATTCGAAATCGATTAGCTCGAACGGAGGCCGAGCGCCAATGCGCGCGACGACCATCACGCCCAAGGTCTCACCCTGCGAAATCAATGGCGCACACAACAGGGCCTCATGCTCCTCCGGCGTGCCGGGAATCTTGAAGTGACGCGGATCGACTTCAGCTGCGTTGACCATTTCGGCGCTGCCGCTCTGCGCCACCGCGCCGACCACCCCCTCGCCAACTCGCATCGCCTGCGCCTTGATTTGCTCCGCGTAGTCGCCAACCGCCACGATGGCCTCTAATTTCTGGGATGCGCGATCGAGCAGGTAGACTTCGCTCTCATCGGCCAGCAGCAGCTCTTTGGCATAGGCGGCGATGCGTTCCAGGACCGTGTGCCGATCCAGCGATTCTGAAATGCGCCGATCGATCTCGGCGAGCGCGGCAAACCGATCGGCGGTGCGGCGCACGTCGTGATACAACTCGGCATTGCGAATGGCGATGGCCGCGAAATCGGCCAGCGTCGAGAGCAGGTGCACATCGTGTTCGCGGAACTGGCGACCGGCCTGTCGGCTGTACACGCTCAACACGCCGATGGCGTGTCCCCCGATAATGAGCGGCACGCTGATGAGGGCCGTCACCAGCAGCGCGGTACGGATCTTGAGCAAATCACCGCGATCCAGCAGGATGGGGCGGCCGCTTTGCAGCACCCGGCCCATCAACGAATCAGTGACCTTGACCCGCAGATTACGCACGGCATCTTCATAGCTGCTGCAACTGGCGCGCAAATACAGCTCGCCGCTCTTAGCGTCGAGCAGCATCAGTGTGCCTTCTTCGGCCTGCGTCAGGTTCACTGCCGCAGTGACCACCAGTTTCAGAATCTCTTCGATGTCAAACAGGGCCGCGACTTTCTGGCCGACGGTGTAGAGCGCATTGAATTCTTGCGACTGCCGATCAGTTTGTTCGCGCAAAGCGGCGCGCTCGTGCAGCGCGCGGCCACGCCGTACGCCGCGCGCCACAGCGTTGATCACACGAATCGCATTGAGGGGACGGGCCAGCACATCCGAAGCGCCATGCGCCAGCGCGGTTTCCCAGGCCTCGAGGGAACGATTGGGCGCGATGACCAACGCCGGCACGTCGGGTTCGCATTCAGCCACCAACGCTAATTCGTCGGCAATTTGCGAGGACAATACCACGAGCAACAAATGAGGATTCAGCGCAGTCAGTTGAGAGCGTGCCGAGACGAAGTCGGGAGCTTCGGCGACGACGTAGCCGGCCGGTTGCAGTACGCGACTATTCAACCAGGCTCGCAGCTCGACGTCGGCGCTGATCAACAAAACAGTCTCTTGTGGCATATTCCCCTCAAACGATGCAGCGATCATAGCATAAAATCCCCCAAGAGAGTATTTCGAACAAGTTACTGCCTGAGCCGGTTTGACGGCGCGTGATCTTCCCTTTATACTGTCGTCATCGTGTTGGATCGGATCTGCTCGTTCAAGCACCTAACCGGATGACCATCCTCTCGCACTATCAAGCCGCAGAGTTGCTCCAGGCCCGATCGGCGGAACGATCGACTATCTCGATCTCGCTCGATCTGGGACTGACCACTACCGAAATTGCTCTCACACCCGATCGGCTGATTCTGCCCGATGCCGTTGTGGCGTGGAACGAAATCGAGGAGATCGCGCAGCATGACACGGCCTGTTTTGTGGTGGAAGACAATCGGGTCAGGCAGATTCGCGGCTTCTCCGATCTCACCGGGCGCGCCTACGGCCTGATGCCCACCAAGTCTGCCCCGACGATGTTAATCTCCGGCCTGCCCATGCATCGCATCAAGAACACGAATCCCTACCAGGACACGCTCGCCAAGATCAAAGCGATCGCGCCGATCCATGGTCGTGTGCTGGATACGTGCACCGGCCTGGGCTACACCGCCATCGAAGCGGCAAAGACCGCGGAGCGTGTGATCACGATCGAGTTGGATCCCACCGCGCAGGAGATGGCGCGCTTCAATCCCTGGTCCAGATCGCTCTTCGATAACCCGAAAATCACGCAGCTCATCGGCGATGCCTTTGATGAGATTCAGAACTTCGCCGACGGGCAGTTCTCGTGCATCATCCATGATCCGCCCATGTTGAGCCTGGCTGGTGATCTGTACTCCGGCGACTTCTATGCCGAATGCCAGCGCGTGCTGCGGCGCAGCGGCAAGCTGTTTCACTACATCGGCGATCCGGATAGCAAGAGCGGGGCGCGCACCACTAAAGGCGTGGTGCGGCGCTTGCAGGAAGCGGGCTTCACGCGGGTGGTGCTCAAGCCGCAGGCGTTTGGTCTCGTGGCATTCAAATCATCTTGAGGAAAATGTATGTCAAAACTGAAAATACTTCTCGTCGGCGGTGCTTTCATTGGGTTGGGACTATTAGCGATTGGTCTTATCGCCACCGCACTGGTCTTGCTGGCCTATGGCTTCGGCAGTCTGTTGGCGCGATTGCTGCCACTGGACATCGGGCAAACGACGCTCTTAGCCCTCGTTGCCATCATCACCGCCATTATCATCATGTGGCGCTTGGTATCGTTCCTCGGGCGGCCCTATTCTTGGAACACTAAGGAGACCGACGAGTGGCTTGAAGAAGAGGAGGAGGAGGACGACGAGGGCGATGAGGTCATCAGAGTTGTCAGCAAGCAAATGCCATCCAGTCCTCGCCAGCCACAGCCGGAGAAACCCGGTAAGTATGAAGCCGTGGGTCGCAATGATCCGTGTCCCTGTGGCAGTGGCCGCAAGTACAAAAATTGCCACGGATGATCACATGCGACCGATGGGACTGCACTGAGACAGTAGCGCAATTGCAGCTAAACTGCGTGCGGTCAATCTCAATCTGAAACCGGCAAAAACGGCCAAGTCTCTCGGCTGGGAGTCAATACCGCCAACATCTCGTCGTGGAGGGGGCCATTGCTCGCCACGACGTTGCGCGCATAAAGATTCAACGGTCTGCCATCAACCGCCGAAACCCTGCCGCCCGCCTCGGCAACCAGCAAACAGCCCGCGGCAATATCCCACGGATTGATCTTGAATTCCCAATAACCATCCAACCGCCCCGCCGCGATGGCGCCCAGATCGAGCGCGGCGCTGCCTAACCGCAACACACCTTGCGCACGCAACGAAAAGTCCGTGAATTGCCGGATGTTGTTGTTCGGATTCGTGCGCCGATCGTAGGGGAAACCTGTGACCAACAGCGCGCGATCGAGCGTTGCTGCCGAAGACACGTGAAGTCGCTCGCCATTGAGGTACGCCCCCTGCCCACGCTGCGCCGTGTACAGTTCATCATAGATCGGGTTGTAGGTCACACCCACTTCGATCACATCGTCGACCACCAAGGCCAGTGTCACACTGAAGATAGGCAGACCGTGCGCAAAGTTGGTCGTGCCATCCAACGGATCGGCAATCCACATGTAGGGCGATGAATTCGCACTCGCGCCGCTTTCTTCGGATAAAATCGCACAAGCGGGGTAAGTCGATCGGATGCGGTTGAGGATCAACGCTTCCGACGCGTGATCGGCTTCCGTGATCAGATCGATCTCGCCCTTGTACTTCACGGTCACGCCATTCCGATAATAATCGCGCAGCAACGCGCCTGATTCGCGCGCCGTGGCAACTGCAAATTTCAGTGCATCATCTAGATTCAACACTCGTCTCACTCCTCATGAAGATAGGCCAAGCATACCAGAAAACGAAAAAAGGCCGGCAAATATCACCGGCCCTATCTCTGAAGAACCTTTCACCTCACATGGTCGATGTGGGTCTCTTCGACACCAACACTTCATCACCTTCGACCTTCACCGCGTAGATTGGAATCGGCACTACAGCAGGCAGTTGTTTCACCTTGCCGGTGCGAATGTCGAACTTCGCGCCGTGTCGTGGACACTCGATGATGTAGTCGTCGAGTTCGCCTTCGGCGACCGGGCCATCGTCGTGTGTGCACACATCCGCAAAGGCGAAGAACTCGCCGTCGATCTTCGTCAACCCGATCGGCGCGTCACCCACCCGCACGACCTTCACCACACCTTCTTTGATCTCGCCAACTTTCGCTACGCTTACGAATTCACTCATCACTCATCACTCTTCATCCTCTCCGGGCCAACCGTGCAAGCCGTAAGCGCCCGCCTTCAACACTTTCAGCGACAACAGCGCACACTTCAAGCGCACCGGCCCCAGCGGGATACCCAATAGGTCCAGCAGATACTGCTTGTCGATCTGCTTCACTTCCTCCAGCGTCTTGCCGATGATCTCCTCAGTTAGCATCGACGCCGAGGCCTGACTGATCGAACAGCCGTGTCCGCTGAAACGCGCATCAGCCACTTTGCCGTCCTTCACCTGAAGGTCGATGCGCAGCTCATCGCCGCAGACGGGGTTGCTGTCTTCGTATGAAATGTCAGGATGTTCCAGCGTGCCGTAATTGCGCGGGTTCTGGTAATGATCGATGATGTTGTCGCGATAGAGATCTTCCACAATAACTCCACTCAGATGTCATTCCCGCATGTTGTTAGCGGGAATCCAAAATCGAATCGGTCAACTCGCTTGCGTTCGGCATGACTGTCAAACAGACGGAAGTTAACGCTTGAAAATGGTCTTGGCTTTGTACAGTCCGTCCACCAGTCGATCGACTTCTTCGCGCAGGGTGTAAATGTAGAACGACGCCCGCGACGAAGCCGGAATACCCAGCTTCTGGTGCAGGGGTTGCGCGCAATGATGCCCGGCGCGAATGGCAATGCCTTCGTGATCGAGAATGTCGGCCAGGTCGTGCGGATGGATGTTATCGAGTGTAAACGTGGCCACCCCGCCGCGCCGATCGGGATCGTCCGGCCCGATGAGCGTTAAGCCTGGCACTTCACTCAGCCGCTCCAGGGCATAGGCGATGGTCTCGCGCTCGTGCGCGCGCACCGCGTCCATACCCAGGTTCGATAGATAGTCAACGGCCGCACCCAGGCCGATCGCTTCGGCAATCGCCGGCGTCCCCGCTTCAAATTTCCACGGCAGCTCGTTCCACTCCGCGCCCTCAAAGGTCACTTTGCGGATCATGTCGCCGCCGCCCATAAACGGCGGCATCGCTTCGAGCAGCTCGCGCCGGCCCCACAGGACGCCGATGCCGGTCGGGCCGCACATCTTGTGACCGGAGAAGGCCATGAAATCACAGCCCATCGCCTGCACGTCGGTCGGTAGATGTGGCACGCCTTGCGCGCCATCGATCAGCACCAACGCGCCAACCTCATGCGCACGCTTGATCACCATCTCGATCGGCATGATCGTTCCCAGCACGTTGGACATCGACGCGATGCCGACGATCTTGGTCTGCTTTGTCAGCAGGGTATCGAGGGCTGAGGTATCGAGATAACCCCTGGCGTCGATGGGGATGTAGCGCACTTTCGCGCCGACTTCTTTCGCCACCATCTGCCACGGCACGATGTTGCTGTGATGCTCCGATTCGGTCAGCAGGATTTCGTCGCCCGAGCGGAGGTTGGACCGTCCCCACGTGAACGCCACCAGGTTGATCGATTCCGTGGTATTGCGCGTGTAGATGATCTCGCGGCTCGATTTCGCGTTGATGAATTTGGCAATCTTCTTGCGCGCGCCTTCGTACTGCTCGGTCGCTTCTTCGCTCAGCGTGTAGACGCCGCGATGGACATTGGCGTGCGTGGTGCGATAGTAGTAGTCCATCGCCTCGATGACAGCCAGCGGCTTTTGCGATGAGGCGGCACTATCCAGAAAGACGAGCGGTTTGTCATGCACCCGCCGCTCGAGGATGGGAAAGTCTTGTCGGATTTTGGCGACGTCTAGCGTTGTGGTCATTTATCACCGAGGAATTATCCAGAAGGAACACGAAGCAGCACGCTGCTCTTCTTCGTGAGTTTTCGTGCCCTTCGTGGATCAGGATTCTTTAAGCATTTGCTCACGTTCGCGCTTACGGATGGCGGCCCGCAGCGTGTCCAGCGACAGGGTAGCGCAGCGCGTGCGTTGCTGCACGATCTCCTTGCCGAGATTTTCCATCAAGGCTTCGTGATCGAGCGTCAGCACTTCTTCCAGCGTCTTGCCATTCACTTCATCCATCAAGAATGAGGCCGAAGCCTGGCTGATGGTGCAGCCTTCGCCTTCAAAAGTCGCCGTGATGTGACCATCATCGCCCACCTTCAGATAGACCTTGACGATGTCGCCACAGCCCGGATTGCCGCCCTCGACCACCGCATCGGCGTTGTCCAGCGCGCCTTTGTGGCGAGGATTCTCATAATGGTCTAGGATGAATTCCAGCTGCTCTTGTCGAGTGAACATGGCGCTATTCTACCATTCTAAACTAAAAAGTGAAGAGTGAAATCAGCTCACCCTCCGCTCTTCACTTATCACTCTTCACTCGTCATTTCTCAATCGGCACACCCACCAGATTGCCCCACTCCGTCCACGAACCATCGTAGTTGCGGACGTTGGGAAAACCCAACAGGTAGGTCAACACAAACCACGTGTGGCTGGAACGTTCGCCAATGCGGCAATAGGCGATGACTTCCTTGTCTGACACAATACCCTGCGCTTGATACAGCTCCTTCAATTCCGCTGCCGATTTGAATGTCCCGTCGTCCTGCACGGCTTTGGCCCACGGAATATTCTTCGCGCCCGGAATGTGCCCGCCGCGCATCGCCCCTTCCTGGGGATAGTCGGCCATGTGCAGCAATTGGCCGCTGAATTCCCCCGGCGAGCGCACATCGACCAGGGGCTTCTTCTGCTCGAGGTGGAACAGCACATCATTGCGGAAGGCGCGAATCTCATGATCCTTGCGCTGAGGCGCGGCATAGGCCGTCTTCGGATAATTCGGCACGGCCTTGCTCAACTCGCGCCCTTCGTCGATCCATTTCTTGCGCCCGCCGTTCATGATGCGCGCATCTTTGAAGCCGAAGAGTTTGAAGACCCATAAGGCGTAGCACGCCCACCAGTTATTCTTGTCGCCGTAGAAGACTAGCGTAGTATCTGCGCCAATGCCTTTCGCCTGCAGGAGCGCCGAGAATTGATCGGCGTTCAGATAATCGCGCACCAGTGGATTGTTGAGATCGGTATGCCAGTCGATCTTCACCGCATTCGGCACGTGGCCGATGTCGTAGAGCAGCACATCTTCGTCCGTCTCGACGATACGCACTTTAGGATCATTGAGATGCTGCGCCACCCAATCGGTGGAGACGAGCACTTCGGGGTGAACGTAGTCGGTCATTGCAAACCCTTTCCCAATTACGCACCACGCAATACGCACTATCGATGCCCAATGGCGTGTTGCGTGGTCCGTAATGTGTGTTATTCAGCCAACCCCATCTTCGCCGCGAACGAGACTTCGAGCCGCGCCCGCACGTTGTCCATCGGAATGCGATCGAGCACCGGTTTGAAGAAGCCATTCACAATGAGCTGCTCGGCAACCTTATACGGGATACCGCGCGCCATGAGGTAGAACACTTCTTCTTTGTCCACCTGGCTGATGGCCGCGCCGTGCGTACAACGCACATCATCGGCTTCGATTTCCAACCCCGGAATGGAGTCGGCGCGCGCCGCGTGGCTGAGCGACAAATTGCGGTTGGCCTGATAAGCGTCCGTGCGCTGCGCGCCGGGATAAACATGGATGTTACCCTGCCATACCGATCGGGCTTCGTCTTTCAACGCGCCCTTGTACAGCAGATCGCTGGTGGTATGCGGCACGAGGTGATTCTGTTCGGTGTCGTAATCGAGATGCTGATTGCCATCGACGAAGTACGCGCCCGACATCAAAGCCGACGAGCCTTGNNCCGAAGTCCTGCCAGTTCACGTAGTCGAGCTGCGCGTCATCACCCACCAGAATCTCAACCGCGCTGTTATTGAAGGCCTGCCGATCGTCCGTGGCGGATTCATATTCGTCGACGAACACGGCGCGCGCCCCGGCCTCCAAAATGATCAGCGTGTGCGAAAAAGCCGAGTGGCGATTCTTCAACCAGGTGGCCGCTCGCAGCGGCAGCGGCACTTGCACGCCTTTGGGCACATATACGAAGGTGCCGCCCTGCCAGAACGATCCGTGCAGAGCCGCGAAGTAACCATCGTTCGGCTTGACGATCTGGGTCATGAAGATCGGCTCCAGCAGATCGCTGTGCTTCTTGAGGGCGGTCTCCATATCAGTGAAGATGACACCCTTGCGCTTCAAGGCGCCGTCGAGCAAGGCCGCGACGATCTCTCCATCCGCCGAGACCACCGCGCCCGAAGCACCCTTGCCCGAAATCGCTTCCTTGATCGAGCGAGGCGCGCCCTTGAGCGCCGCTTCCCCGTCGGCTTTGGGTAGCACCGTTTCCACTTCAGCCAACTTCAACGCGCCGAAATCCGTGCGCCGCCACGCTTCGTCGTTGCGCGTGGGCAGCGGCGTATCGAGCAGCACGTGAAACGCATCACGCCGCCGATCGCGCATCCATTCCGGCTCGAACGGGCGCGAGGCCAGCAGCGCTTCAAACGCCTCGACGCTGAAGCCGATCTGCGGAGTCGTCACCTTTACTATCGGGCGTTTGACACCCGATTGCCTTACTACCTTCTTCGTCACCGTCTTCTTTGCAGTGACTTTCTTGCTTGATTTAACTGCCTTCTTAACAGGCTTGGTTTTAACAGGAGCCAATTTCAATTCTCCTCAAAGTTTCTACAACAAAAAAGTCGTAACGCCTCAGCCGTCATGCCCGAGTGCCTCTATCGGGCATCCAGCGTGACGACGGGAGCACTCCACCGCATGTGTTGGCAATTGGTGCAGGCCGGACTACTGGATTCCCGCTAGAAGCATGCGGGAATGACAGTACCGTACGACGGCTGAGTATTAACAAAAATCAAGGCAGCGTGAAAAGTGAAGCGTGATAACCTTCACTCGTCACTCTTCACTTTTCAGGTGTTAGCCTACAGTCCCTTCCATCTGCAACTGGATCAACCGATTCATCTCCACCGCGTACTCCATCGGCAGTTCCTTCACCAGCGGCTCGATGAAGCCCGACACGACCATCGCGCGGGCGTCTACTTCGTTGAGGCCGCGGCTTTGCAGATAGAATAACTGCTCATCGCCGATCTTGCTGACGGTCGCCTCGTGGCCGATGGTGACACGATCCTCGTCGATTTCGATGTACGGGTAAGTGTCGGTGCGGCTCTTCTCATCAAGCAGCAGCGCATCACACTGCACGTGCGACGACGCGCCTTCCGCGCCCTTGTAGACCTTCAAGAGGCCGCGATAGGAAGCCCGTCCGCCGTCCTTGCTGATCGACTTCGACGTGATCTTGCTGCGCGTGTGCGGCGCGACGTGCACCACTTTGCCGCCTGTGTCCTGATGTTGGCCCTTGCCCGCGAACGCCATCGAGAGGATTTCGCCGCGCGCGCCCTTGCCCATCAAGTATGTGGAGGGATACTTCATCGTGAGCTTGCTGCCTAAGTTGGCATCGGTCCATTCCATGATGCCGTCTTCTTCCACCATCGAGCGCTGCGTGACCAGGTTGTACACGTTGGTCGACCAGTTCTGGATGGTGGTGTAGCGGCAGCGTGCGCCCTTGCGCACCATGATCTCGATCACGCCGGAGTGGAACGAATCGGTCGAGTAGGTGGGCGCGGTGCAGTTGTGTGAGACCACGCCTTCACAGACGTAGGACTCGTCTTCTTCCACCGAGAAGTTGTAGACCTCGGCTTCCATTTCTTCGACCGAGATGCTGCGCACGGGAACATAGAGAAAGCGATCGTCCATCTGGAACGGCGAGCCGCTCAATTCGCCGGCGGGGGCAGCCACGCCCGCCAGTGCGCCGAACTGCACATTGCCAGGCGATGAAATGACCACCGCGTAAATGTCCCGACGTGGAGCCGCACGCTCCTGCCGATTGACCGAAGCCGCAATCCCGAGACGCAGCAGCGCATCGCGGAACGCATACGCCAGGTTAGCCGACACCGAGTTATAGCGGAACATATTCTTGCGCGCGTCGTAACTGCCATCACCACACCACAGGCCGCGCACGAATTCGGCCAGCAGCTCACGCGGCGCGCTCAACACCCATTCGGGCACATGCTTTTCATACACCGTGGCGCCAAATTCACGCGCGAACGCCCGCGCCGTTTCAGTGGATGACAGCACCAGGGTCTGCCCATTCTGGCGCGGCTTGTTCGCAATCGGCGCTTTGCCGAAGTAACGCTCGATCAGCGCGCTGGCATCAGCCAGCAGCTCCGTCTCAGCCGCGTGGAAAGACAGCGACAAGTAATGCTCGTTGTCGATGTGCCCTTCCGCAAAGTAGTAACCCAGCAGCCGATAGAAGTCCGGCTCCTGCGGAAATTCCACGTATCGATCGACGGGCGCATGGCGGCCGCGCCCGATCGGGATGGTGATACCCGCCAGAGCCGGTTCCAATTCAGGTTGCGGCACGGGAATCACCAGATAGTCGCCCACCTGTACGGTGGCCGCCGTCGTCCACACCGGGTTAAACTCGTGATTGCGTTCATTCTGCCGCGCGCGTCGCACCACCAGCAAGGGATGCTCGTCCGTCACCTGCAGTTCACGATCGCTGTCACCGAAGAAGCGCAGCCGATAAATCTTGCCTTGATAAGGCCGGAGCAGGGTGTGATACACACGCCGATAACGCCCCGCGTGCGTCAACACTTCGTCGCCAACCGCCATCTGCTCGATCGGCTTTTCGCCCGAGCGCGTGCGCACCCGCGCCCCGGCCAGGAAGCACCCTTCGACGTAGTGTACCTGCGCGCCTTCATCCACGATGATCAACGTCCGCTCGAACTGGCCCATGTTCTCCGAGTTCAAACGGAAGTAGGCTTGCAGCGGCATCTCGACGTGCACACCTTTAGGCACGTACACGAACGATCCGCCTGACCACACGGCGGTATTGATCGCCGCGAATTTGTTATCGGTGTACGGGATCACCGTGCCGAAGTACTCTTTGTAGATGTCGGGATATTGCTTCAAACCGTCGTCGCTGCTGAGAAAGATGACGCCTTGCTTGGCGAGGTTCTCACGAATCGAGTGATACACCATCTCAGACTCATATTGAGCTCCCACGCCCGCCAGGAATTTGCGTTCCGCTTCGGGAATGCCCAGCTTATCGAAGGTGTTTTTGATCGCGTCCGGCACGTCTTCCCAACTGCCCTGCGTTTTCTCAGATGGGCGGACGTAGTAATACATGTTCTCCAGATCCAGCCCCGACAGGTCGCCGCCCCAGGTCGGCGTCGGGCGCTTGATCGCATGCTCGTAAGCCTTCATGCGAATTTTGCGCATCCAATCGGGTTCATTCTTCTGATAGGAGATTTCTTCGACCACTTCCCGCGTGAAACCGCGCTTCGATCGATACACCGACGTATCGGGATCGCTAAAGCCGTATTTATACTCACCCATCCCCTCGAGTGTTTTTTCCATCTCGTCGCTATTTGCCATCTCAACCCTCCCAATTCGGAATTGGGAATTCGGAATGCGGAATTAGCGTAACGCCATTCCGCATTCCGCACTCAACATTCCGAATTTCTAAGCCATTATCTTGTCGCCAAACTTCTCGCGGATCAATTCGTACCCGGTCTTCTCCAACTCGATCGCGATCTCCGGCCCGCCGGTCATCACCACGCGGCCCTCGAACAGGATGCTGATCCGATCGGCTTTGATGTAATCCAATAAGCGTTGATAGTGCGTGATCACCAGCGC
>PMCF01000288.1:0-27394 GCA_003154115.1 Anaerolineae bacterium | reverse complement strand
TGCGCTTCTTTTCGCCGCCGCTGAAACCATCGTTGAGGTAACGGCCCGCAAAGGCCGGGTCCATGCCCAGCATCTTCATCTTGGACATCATCAACTTGCGGAATTCAGGAATGGAGATGCCCTTGGTGCGGCCCGTGGCCCCCGAAGCGATCAACGGCCCGTGCGCGCCATCGGACTCCTGCGCCTTGAGGCGGGCATTGATGGCGGTGCGCAGGAAGTTCGCCACGGTCACACCTGGAATCGAAACGGGGTACTGAAACGCCAGGAACAAGCCCAAGCGCGAGCGCTCGTCCGGCTTGAGTTCCAGAACATTCTGTCCCTTCCAGATCACCTCGCCGCTCGTCACCGTATAGCCGGGATGGCCCATGATGCTGTATGCCAGCGTGCTCTTGCCCGACCCATTGGGACCCATCAGCGCGTGGACTTCGCCCTGCTCGACCGTGAGATCCACACCCTTGAGAATTTCCTTGTCTTCGACGTTCACCCGCAAACCGCGGATTTGTAATACTTCGCCCATGAAACACTGCCTCCGTGAAGGATGTCCAACTTCGTTGGTGCCCAACTTTGTTGGTGTTCAACTTTCGTAGAGATTATAACATCTGGAAAATGGGCTGTCAATATTTATCAAAAGTATCTAATTTATTCAAACGCCCGATTGCGCCACGCGGCCCAAACGACTTACGTTCGACCGTACAGTGTCTGGATTCGCTCCCAGGTCACCAAAACGCATTTTGGAGTCGCTGGATTGAATCCTGGCACAGTGAAACGCATTTCACCGAACCAGGATTGAATCGTGGGAGTGCGAAACGCATGGTAGGGCTTCAGGATTGAATCGTGAGCGCCTGAAGCGCGTTGTACAGTCTCACGATTGAACCGGGATAATCCAAAGAGCATTGTGTGGTCTCTGGATTGAATCGCCAACAGGCGATTTGCAGCACGGTATATCAGAGCGAATTGCTGCCAACAAAAACGCCCGACGAAAGGCCGAGCGCTGTTATTAGAATTCACTCGATCATCTGCCACCTGGTATCAACGGATTGGCAACGGATAAATCGATCACCACGGATAGATTGCTACGAAGCACGGCACCGCACCTATCCGCTGTCATCCGCTGATTCGTTGCCTATTCGTTGACCCTCCACAATCCTAATCTCCTCCTCCGTCAGTCCATACAACCGATACACCAGCACATCGATCTGCCGATCCGTCGCGTCGATCTGGCATTGCAGCATTTCGCGGTCATGCGCGGTACAGGAGACCTCGGAAGTCTATAATGGCAATGGCTACGAATCCGATTCCCCTGTAAGCAGGGAATTCACTGCTGCTGCCAGCAGTTCCCGTCGTTGCTCCAAGAACAAACGATAGGCATCAATCGTCCAGACTTTCGCATTAGTAGGAATACATTGAGCGCTCAATGCCGTTATGCTACGCTTGGCGATGATGGTTGGGAAGTATTCTACTGGTAGAGTGTTCGACAGGCCGCGATTGACTCGCCCGGAAATAAATGCCATATTGGCAAGCTCATTGATCTCGGCTTTTTCATAGCCATACTCCTGCAACTTGGATTTGGGGAAAATATGGTGATATTGAATAAAGTTGTTACGACCCTGATGGGAAAGTGACAATCCCAGGCCACTCCACCAATCTTTTGCCCCTTGCGCCTTGAGGGCCAGATAGGCCATTGAAAACAAAGCGCTGCGGATGCCGCGTCCGATGAAGTCAGCAGAGTCTACAGTGATACGCCCAAATTGCTGCTCAAGTACTTCGATCAGGCGTTCCGGACTTTCACCGCGCTTTATCAAGTTGAGGTCCGCATCAAGCACAGACTCAGTTGAGCCACGCGAATAGTGCCCGCGGGTATGAGCAATGAAAAGCCATCGAAGAAGGGTCTTTTCTTCGGAACTGGTAAGCTTTTCATCATGACGGACACCGTAGTATGCAATCAGCAATATCAAGAATGGAGATGACAACAGACTCTCGTCTTCCATACCCGCATTCGCCCTTAGAAAGTTGGTGGCGAAATAGATGCCGCGCTTGGCCTGCTCCCAGGCTTCCTGCAAGCGCTCAATCGAGATTGAACCCACCACCTTGAAGCGGCTCTGATCGGTAGCAAAGATCATGATGGCACGCACCAATAGACCCGTATCCAAAGAGAACTGGCTATGTTCTTCAACTTCATCAACAAAGTTCTCTAGCAATGCCAATGAGTTTTTCCACTTGGCAGTGATTTGCGCCAAAGCCAAATCGGAACCACGCAGTTTAACGCCGAGCGAATTAACCCGCACGAAGATTTCGGCCACTTCTTCATAGGACAAGCTCTTATCCAGGATGTTGACCACATAAAGATAATCCCGAATTTTGCGGATACGGGCCAGCCGTTTTGTATACAATGTCCAGCGGGGATCATCTGGCTGGATCTGAAGTGGCTTAAGCAATTCCCAGTCCGTGCGTTCTTCGTTGAAGAGATCCGAGACCTTGACCCATTTTGGATCAGAGAGCAAGTTGCGGCTGGCAACGACGAAAGTTCGCTTGGAGACACGCTGTGCAACGGATTCGACAGTATCATCCATTTCTTCATCAAGATCAGAATCTGGATTGACATCGTCTTCGAAGGGCGTGTTTTCATCAGACTCGACTTCCAATACCTCGGCCGGCGGTCCTTCTGGATGATCAAGGTTGAATAGAATCTCAATCGGGCGTTTGCGACCACGCACGAGGACGGGTTCACCACGCACAATCAACGATAGTGAAGTCAAACGCTGCTGCCCGTCAAGCAAAAGTTTGTAGCCACTGAAAGGATTGAGAGCCTGCTTGACAGCCATGCCATGCGTGGGCGTTGCCTGATCGGTCTCCCACACCAGTATGCTGCCGGATGGATAGCCTCGATATAGTGAATCGAGCAGGTCGCGTACACGCGTCGCGGGCCAGATATAACGCCGTTGCATCTCGGGTAGTTGCAACTCACCTGCCGCGATCATTTCAACCAATTTACCGACAGAAATATCAGCCTTTTGCATGTGCCTTCGCTCCAAGAAGAATTAGTACTTCGCTTGATCTACAGTCTGCTAAACGGGCAGCCGCAAAATCAATAGACTCGTCGAACGTGTAAGCCATGCGGACTTCCTCAAGCGAGAATGCGACAAGTATAGAACGAACGCCTCACAGAAGCAAACGCACGGTATAATAGGCCCACTGCCATTCATTATCAAAGGACGCCCTATGACCCGCTCCCGTCTCCGCGATCTCGGCATCACCTTAGGCCGCTGGCCGACCGGCATAAACAATGCCATCACCGATGTGCCCCTCGCTTGAGCGCGCCGCGCGAAAAAACAGATTTCAGTTGTAAAGGAATTTCGGTTCAGGAGTGAACCGTGCCCGACATTCCTTCACGGCAATGACCGTCCAACGTCGCCGGCTAAAGACTGCGGGACCAAGAGCCGATCAGCATGGTATAATTTTATTGAGGTGCAGCATGAGTACAACCACGGTCACTCTACAACTTCCAACCACACTTTATGCTCGCTTACAAGCGCTGGCGGCGCACGAACACAGCGAGCCGCTAGCCGTTTTGGATCGATTGGTCGCTGGTACCCCGCAAGCGCTGGACGGGTTAATTGACCACGATCCCGACTTGCGCGGTGGCCGACCGATCATCAGCGGCACAGGCACATTGGTGCGTACCGTGGTTGGCCTCTACAAATTAGGTCTAGCCCCCGAAGAGATCAGTGATGAACTCCCCCTGACGCTGTCACAGGTATACGCCGCGTTGACGTACTACCATCTCCACACGGCCGAGATTGAAGCTGATCTGCAAGCCGACTCGGAAGCCGTCGTCATGCAAATGCTGGGTCTGACGTCCGAGCCGTAAAATGATCCGCCTGTACTTTGACGAAGACGCCATGCGGACCAGTTTGCTGCACGCGCTAAACGCGCGCCAGATCGATGTCGTATCGGCGCTGGACTCGAAAATGGTCGCGTGCCCCGATGCGGAACATCTCGCCTATGCCACCCGCCAGCAGCGCGTGCTGTTCACCTTCAACCGGGGCGACTTTGCGCGTCTGCACCAAAGCTATCTTGCCAACGGGCAACATCACAGCGGGATCATCGTGTCCGACCAACTGGAAACAGGTGTCATTCTGCGCCGCTTGCTGAAGCTCCTCAATGTTCGTTCGTCCGCCGAAATGCAAGATCGGCTGGAATTCCTCAGCAATTGGCGTTAAGCCTAGCTCAACTTTGGCATCTGACACGAAGCACCCATGGCCCGCTCCCGTCTCCGTGATCTCGGCCTTACCATTGGTCGCTGGCCGACCGGCACACACAACGCCAGCATCGAGGCGTCTCTAGATTGACGAAGCTCACTCCCTTACAGAAGAGCGTTATCTCACCATCGGGTTGTCGGCGGCCAACCGCCTGCTTTTGATTGCGCACACCGAACGTGAAGAGCAGATTCGCTTGATTAGCGCTAGAAAGGCCACCAAAAATGAGCGACAATTCTACGAAGAAGATCGATGAGGACGACGAACTGGCCGAAGAATATGATCTCGCCAGCTTGCCCATCATGCCCAAAGGCCGCTATGCACCGGCGCACCGACCGAGAAAAAATCTAGTCGTGCTCGATGCGGATTTAGCCCAGGCCTTTCCAAACGATGAAGCGGTGAACCAGGCCCTCAGGCTGGTGGTGCAGATTTCTCACATTCCGCAGACAGCCACGACACCCTAAACCTACGGCATGTCCTTCTGCCATTCAAACCATCAAACGCCCGACTTACTGCGGGCGTTTTGCTTTGCCTTCAATTCCGGTTATACTTGCAACGCTCACGGTAACGGTCAATGAGCGAATCGGCCCAGTGTCCAACTGTGGTAAACTGAATTAAGAACCGACCAATTGAACGTCACACACTAGGAACGAGGCAACCCGATGGAAATTCAAGACATCATCACGGCCGAGCAGCTTCGGCAGGACCAACAGGAAGTCTTCGAAGATGTCTTAACCTCCAACACCCCGAAAGTGATCATCTACGTGGGGGAACCGGCGCTCGTCTTGATGAACGCCGAAACATATCGTACGCAGATCACGCGGTTGGCGCTGCTCGAAAAGATCATGGTGGGCCAAAAAGATATAGAAGCCGGCCGGGTCGTCACCCATGAGCAAATCATCGCCGAACTACAACAGCGTCTGTCTGGCACGACCGAGGCGCAAGGCTAATGTCGAACGGGGAGGTAAATCATATGGGACATGCCATCACGGTAGAGATGCCACAAGAAGTCTATGAATCGCTGGCAAAAACCGCCCAACAAGCCGGTCAAACACCGGAAGAATTGGCTCAGCTCTGGCTGCTGGCTAGCCTCCGCCGCATAGCCGATGATCCACTCGAAAAATTCATTGGCGCGGTAAGTTCAGGTGTCCCAGACCTGAGTGACCGGCATGACGACTATCTGGGTCGGGCGCTTTACGACGAACTGATCGACGAAGAGGACGTTTAACATGCCTATGCGCCAGTTTCGTCGTGATGCAGCAGCGCGACCTGACCGACGCGCTTACAACTGATCATCATTTTGAACAGGCCGGTTTTGTACGACTGCTCAAGCCCCGCTAGGCAGAACTCCTTCACCCATCAGCGAGAAAATCCATATGACCCGCTCCCGCCTCCGCGATCTCGGCATCACCCTTGGCCGCTGGCCGACCGGCATAAACAACGCCATCACCGATGTGCCTGCTGTGCTCGTCGGCCACACGACGTTGATCTTTGATGAGCCGCGCATCGCGCGCACCGGCGTCACGGCCATCATCCCACGGCGCGGCGACATATGGCACGACAACGCCCCGGCCGCCTATCATACCTTCAACGGCTGCGGCGAAATGACGGGCCTCTCGTGGATCGAGGAATCAGGCGTGCTCAGTTCGCCGATCGGGATCACGAACACCCATCAGGTGGGATTGGTACACGACACGCTAGGCATGTGGGCGCAGGAACACGGTTATTCGTCGCAGTTCACACTGCCAGTGGCCGCCGAAACCTACGACGGTTGGCTCAACGACGCGGATGCGCATCATGTCACCAAAGAGCACGTCTATGCCGCGATTGCCAATGCCAAAGATGGCACAGTTGAAGAAGGTTGTGTCGGCGGCGGCACCGGCATGATCTGCCACGATTTCAAGGGCGGCATCGGCACGTCGTCGCGCGTAGTGGAGAATAAAGGCGGACGTTGGACGGTGGGCGTTCTGGTGCAGGCCAATCACGGCGACCGCGATCTCTTCCGGGTCAATGGCGTACCCGTCGGACGCGAGATCAACCGCGAAGTAGTGCCCATCCCCGGCGAAGAGCGCCGCACTCCAGGCGTGGGATCGATCATCGTGATCGTGGCGACGGATGCGCCGTTGATTCCGCCGCAGTGCAAGCGGCTGGCGCAGCGGGCCACCGTGGGCCTCGCGCGCGTGGGCAGCGTGGGGCACAATGGCAGCGGCGATATCTTCCTCGCCTTTGCGACGGGCAATCACATCCCTGAGCACGGCACGGACTTGATCGACCTCAAGATGCTGCCGCATTACCAGATGAACGAACTCTTTGAAGGCGTGGCCGACGCAACCGAAGAAGCCATCCTCAACGCGGTGTGCGCGGCGGAGACGATGACGGGCTATCAGGGTCATACCGTCTACGCGCTGCCGTTGGATCAATTGCAGGACGTGATGAAGAAGTATCGACACTAATACTCAACCGCGAATTCACGCGAATGGCCGCTAATCATTCAATCATTCGCGCTCATTGGCGTAGATTCGCGGATTATCTTTGGGAGATAAAAATGACGACTAGGATTGCTGTCATCGGTGGCACGGGTAAAGAAGGCAAAGGGCTGGCGCTACGCTGGGCCAACGCTGGATACGAGATCATCATCGGGTCGCGCGCTGCCGAGCGGGCCGCGACCACCGCAAACGAGTTGAACGCGACTCTCGGCAAGTCGAACGTGAGCGGCCTGGGCAATGCCGACGCCACCCGCGCCGCCGAGATTGTGGTGTTGGCGGTGCCGTACGAAGCGCATGCTGCAACACTGGATATGATCGCGGATGCGACGCAAGGCAAGCTGTTCATCGACGTGACCGCGCCGCTCGATCCAGAGAACAAGAAGAAGACCCTGCGTGTGCCAGAGGGATCGGCCGCGCAGGCTTCACAACTGCGCTTGGGATCGAATGTGCGTGTGGTGGCCGCCTTCCAGAATATCAGCTATACGCATCTCACCGATCTGCACGAAGACCTGGGCTGCGATGTGCTGGTCTGCGGCAATGACAAAGAGGCGAAGAAGCAGGTCATCGAGCTGGCCAGGGCCGCGGGGATGGCCGCTTTCGATGCCGGGCCGATCGAGAATGCGGTGGTGGCCGAAGGCTTGACCGCGGTATTGATTAACATCAACATCGCCTTCAAGATCAAGAACGCGGGCATCCGCGTGACGGGCGTCCCGAACAACTGAGACGGAGGGAACGAGGGATAGAGGGATTCTCTCCATCACTCATTCTCTCCATCTCTCTGTCCCTCATTCCCAGAAAAGCACCATGACTACACGCCTCACCGGACTCTGCGGCCTCATCACGCCAGTCTTCACATTGACTCTGATCTTCGTGTCGATCGCGCTATCGCCGTGGTTCAGTTGGCACGACAATGCCTTGAGCGACATGGGCGTGAGTGCCAACTCGAATCTGTTTAACGGGACTTTGCTGCTCGGCGGCGTGCTGCACTTCATCTTCGTAATCGGCTTTCTGCGCTGGCAGGGTCTCCATTCACGACTGGCGAAGCTAGCGGCAGTCGCGCTGATCGCCGGCGCGATCGGCTTATTGCTCGTCGGAATTTTCACGGAAAACGCGGGGCGCATTCACTACTATGTGTCGGCTCTGTACTTCTTGGCGACGCCATTGGCGTACGTGTTGTTTGGCAGCGATATGCTGCGGCACAATGAGAAATTGATGGGACTGTTAACGATTGCGGCTGGAATCGTGGCCTTCTTGATGATCGCCGCCGTGCCTCATAAGCGCATCGCCGTGCCAGAAATTCTGGCGGCGGTGACGATGGGTATGTGGACCTTCTCATTGGGTATGAAGCTGTTGGTTGAACCATCTTCCCAATCATGAATCCTATTTCCATCTTTCCGCTGACCGGCATTCCGCTCATCCAACCCGGCGATGACTTGCCGCGCATTCTTGGCGACGCGGTTGAACGACTGGACAGTCGCCTTCAATCTGGCGACGTGCTCGTCATCGCGCAGAAGATCGTCAGCAAGGCCGAGGGGCGTTACATCGATCTCGATCGGATCACGCCTTCACCGTACGCCATCGAGATCGCGCAACAGTGCCAGAAGGACCCGCGCCTGATCGAGGTGATCTTGTCCGAAAGCACAGAGGTGGTGCGCGTGCGCTCGGGCTTGATCATTACGCGGCATCGACTAGGGTTTGTGTCGGCCAATGCCGGGGTCGATCGGAGTAACGTCGCGCCCGATGGGATCGATCGGGTCTTGCTGCTGCCGATCGATCCCGATCGATCCGCCGCGCACATCCGATCGGCTGTGCGCGATCGCTTCGGCATTGACGTCGGCGTCATCATCGCCGACAGTCATGGTCGACCGCATCGCATGGGAACCGTGGGCGTGGCGATTGGCCTCTCGGGTTTGCCGGGCGTCGAAGACTGGCGCGGTCGCAAAGATTTATTCGGCTACACGCTGCAACATACCGAGGTGGGCGTGGCCGATCAGATCGCGGGAGCGGGAACTTTGTTACTGGGTCAAGCAGCGGAGGCGATTCCGGCCGTCATCGTGCGCGGGGTATCGTTCGAGAAACGAGACGGCACGGCGCAAGAAATCAATCGACCCAAAGAAATGGATCTATTTCAATGACGAACCGTTCCGTTCTTTACGAATTCAACGTCGATCTTAGCACCGGCGAGTGGGGCGTCAGCGTTCCGCGCGATCAATCCCTGATCGGGCCGGTGCAGTACGGCTGGGATCGCTTTCAAAAAGATCCTCACTCCATGACGTTCGGCGGCGGCTTGTTGGCCGGTTCACCGCTGCCCGGCACACGCCGCATGATCTTCTGCGGCTATTCGCCGCAGTGGGAAGACTTCTATGTATCGGCCCTCGGCGGCGCGATGTATGTCTTTCATCGCCTGGGCGTCAACTACGTGTGGCTGCGCGGCCAATGCCCCGCCGATTCCATTTTGATCTTGCGCTTGAAAGACGGTCAATACTCCGCCCGCCTGGAACCGATCGATCCCGACAGCATCTGGCGCGCCTACACCGACGTCAACGGTCGCACGTGGGCAGGCTTTTACGCGCTGCAACAGTACGCCTTTGAAAAATATCGCGGCGAGTACGACGAAGACAGTTTCCGCATTCTGGCCACCGGCCCCGGCGCGCGTCACACCCAAGAAGGCGCCATCGGGTCGAATCAAATCCGCAAGGGCGCAGTGAGTGTCATTGATGACTGGGCCGGGCGTGGCGGATTGGGATCGCGCTTGCTGCAATACCATCACGTCGCCGCCATCGTCTTCGGCGGCAATTGGCAAGACCCGGCCTTGAAAGAAGCGAAAGAACTGGACGAATACTTCTTGAGGCGTTTTGGCAAACGCGCGATAGCCGCCGACATCGCTGTGAGCCAGAAGTATCGTTACGTGCCGGAATTCGAAACGGGCGGCACGTTCGGCGTCAACATGCACACGGCGAATGACCAATTGTTTAGCTTCAACTACCGATCGATCTACGCCTCCGACGAAGCGCGCCTGAAACAACACGACGACTTCATCCTCGATCATTATCTGAAGCAGTTCAACGAAGAGATCATCAAGCCCAAGAGTTTCGATCACTGCGGCGAGCCGTGCGCGGTGGTGTGCAAGAAATACAACGGCGAATTCAAGAAAGACTACGAGCCGTATGAAGCGCTCGGCCCGCAGTGCGGCGTGTTCGATCAGCGCGCGGCGGAACACTTGAACAAATTTGTGGACACCATGGGGCTTGACTCGATTCAGACGGGCGGCACCGTCGCGTGGATCATGGAGCTCATCGCCGATGGACTGCTGCCGCCAGCGGACTTCGGCCTCCCGATCGAGGGGCCGCGCTTTTACGCCGAGTCACAAGCGTCATTGCGAGCGCAGTCTGCGAAGCAATCCCCCGCGTCACAAGAGGAGATTGCTTCGTCGCGCCCTTCGACTCCGCTCCGCTCCGCTCAGGATGCGCTTCTCGCCATGACGAAAGAGCAATTCGACATCATCGACGATTCCGCCTACAACGCCGATTACGCCATGGCCATTCTCCAGATGATCTTAACCAGCGAGGCCGGCGCGCCATTTCGACTGGGGCTGCGCGCCGCAGCCAAATGGCTCGACGCGAAATATGGCATCAAGTCACTCGATCGCGCGGTGTTCACCGCCCACGGCGAGGCGGGCTGCATGGTGCCGAATCAATACTGGACACCAGGCATGTTCGCGCCCATGCCGTTGATGGGCAAGTACTTCTCGTACTACGAAAACAAATTTTTGCCGCCGCGCCAGTTGGGCCGCAAAAACGCCGAGCGCTTCGTCTATGAGTTGTACTCGGAAAATAGCGGGGCCTGCCGCTTCCACCGCAAATGGGTAGAAGACCTCATCGACGAGATCATCCTGTCGCATTTCGATCTGCACTTCGATTACTGGCGCGATCAATTCGAGCTAGCCAAAGGCATCCACGATTATCAATCGGCCCGTGGGGTCATGTGGGAAAGCGAGCGCGTGGTGGACATCATTCATAGCTTTCTGGAAAAGTGGGAACGCGCTGGCCTGCGCGAACCGGAGTTGCTAAGCTGGCTGGACAAGTTCCGTGCCGATAAGTGGCAGGCCGCCCGCGAATTCTGGCAGGAGATGTACGACGGCATGAGCGAAGCGTTTACGCAGGGTCTGGTTGAGCCTTCGGTCACGCAGTGGCCGACCGGCACGCCGAAGTAAAGACCGCTTACGGATTGTCGAACGATGCGATTCTTCGAACGTCGGCTGTTCTGGCCATTCATCGCACTGAGCTGCGCCGCGCTGTTCATCCTGTTATGGCAGCTGCATCATCTCTCGGCACAAGACTATCGGCCGCCCGGTGCCGGGCCAGATGTCGAGCTGCAGTTGAACTGGCTGGGGCAAGCGCTGCACCAGGGTGCAGGTGAGTCGACGCAAGATTGGTATCCCGAAGGCTATTTTTTCACGCACGCTATTTACGGCTCAGCGCTCGTCAATCAAGCCTTACTGCACCCAGAAGATAACGCGTTAAGACAGCGCAACATCCAGGAAGTGGCCTGGGTGCTGGGACGCCTGGAGAGCGCCCAAGGACGCGCGCCCTTTCCACGGCAACAAGCCGTCGAGTACGGTGTATTCTATCAAGGCTGGTCGAATCGTTTGCTGGGTGGATGGTTGTTGCTGCAACCAGAGACGGATCGTGATCCGGCGCGGGTAGAGCAATTTCACCGCCAATCCGCAGCATTAGCTCAAGCCTTTCGGCAAAGCCCCACTCATCATCTGGAGGCTTATCCCGGCGGCAGTTGGCCGGTGGATAATGTGGTAGCGCTGACTTCGCTGCGACTGCACGATGAGCTGTACGGCACAGATTATGCTGAGGTCGTGCAGCTCTGGCTTGATTACACCCGAGCGCATCTTGATCCGACGACGGGCTTGCTGCCTCATCGTAGCGATGCCCAGACCGGCCAGCGGCACGACGGCGCACGCGCTTCCTCGTTGGTGATGGCGCTGTGTTTTCTGGGCGAACTCGACCCGGATTTTGCGCACGAACAATACGCGCGCTTGCGCGAACTCTACGCGCAGCCCGTGCTAGACTTCGTGTTGATGCGCGAATACCCACGCGGGGTTACCGGCTCCGGCGATGTCGATTCCGGGCCGCTGTTAGGGGACATCAGTCCAGTCGCATCGGGCGTAACCCTGGCAACCGCGCGCATCAACGGCGACGAAGAAACTTTCGAACGATTGATCCAGTTGAGCGAAGTAGTGGGACTGCCGGTAACATGGGGTGACAAGAAATGGTTCAGCCTGGGCCTGCTGCCGGTGGGCGATGCCTTTTTGATCTGGGGCAAAACTATCGTGCCGTGGCACACCGTGACGCAGCTCACCCCAGCGCTTGAGTATCCACGTCTGACCTCGACGTGGTATGCTTGCACCAATGGCCTGGCATTGTTTATTGCTGTTGGGCTGGGATTGATCGTGTGGCGCAAGACTCGCGCGGCTTCTTGAAACCCTCGCGAGGATGGCCGCACTGAACGCTTATCGTATCCGGCTTGCCCGAATAGAAGACCACATTCCGTGGAATGCGCCGTGGTATCAGCGCCTGGGCTTGTGGGTGCTGGCAACCGCCAAGTTAAGCGACGCCCTGCGCGATTTGCTATACGAATAAATTCAACGCGTGGTCATGCGCCAGCAATTCTCAATATGAAAACAATTGACGCCGGTAGTTGCGACTTCAGTCGCTTTTTGGCCGCAAACCACGACTGACGCGAAGCGGTTACTACGGATCCAAATTGAGAACTGCTGGTCATGCGCCGCGAGTTACGAGCAACCCGTGACACTCGTAACGGCAGATACTAGCCAATGGTCACTTTAACCGACTTGGCAGTCTGAGATAGAATAACTTGATTTGATGAGTCGAGCCACTTACGTTCCCACATGAGGCCAACCTATGCCACTGAAAGACATCATCCAATACCAAACCGTCTCCGCCGATCCGATTGTCGTAGGCGACACACGCGTGACGCCCCAGACCCAAACGCTGACCATCCGGTTTCCGTTTGGCGGAATGGTGTGGAATCGCCCCTCGGCCGTGCTGGTCGAGCGCGATGACATGACACAGCGTATTCCGATCGTGAACGTGACGCGCGTCGTGCAAATCGTTTTGTTCGGCCTGATTTTGTCGTTTTCGGCTATAATCACATTGCTGGCGGCGCAACGCGCTCGCCCAAGGAGCTAACCCCATGAACGAGTTCCTCAACAAGCTGGGCGTGACCATTACCACCAGTCACGAGCAAAACCTGAACCTCATCCAGAAGTTATTTGAAACGGCGCGGCCCACGGCGGTTTTTAGCGAGCCGCTGCACGCCGGTGACTACACCGTAATCACTGCGGCAGAAGTGATGGCCAGTGGCGGGGTGGGATATGGCGGCGGCGGTGGCAGCGGGCCGGCCACGACCGAGGTGGAAGAAATCGACATCACCGATGAGCTTCCCGTCGAAGCGATTGCCGCAGACGACGAAGAGCCTGGCGAAGGCTATGGCGTAGGCGGCGGCGGTGGCGGCTATTCCTTTGCCCGACCGGTGGCCGCCATCACGATCGGACCCGAGGGGGTCACCGTGGAACCGATCGTGGATGCCACCAAAATTGCAATCGCAATGTTCACCACCCTCGGCGCGATGGCACTCATGTTCGCGCGGATGTCGAAGTTGAGTCAGAAGTAAGACAAAAACCTATACTCTCTTTAAGGAGAAAGTGACATGGCTGTGAAAGTTGGTATCAATGGATTTGGCCGCATCGGGCGGCAAGTGTTGAAGGCGATCCGGGATGGTTATCCTGAGACGCTGGAAGTGGTGGCCTTCAACGACATTGGCGACACAAAGACGATGGCCCACCTGCTCAAGTACGATTCGACTTATGGCCGCTTCAATGGCACTGTCGAAATCACTGACGATGGTCTCTTAATTGACGGCAAGAAAGTCAAGGTCTTCAAAGAGACCGATCCCTCCGCGATCATGTGGAAGGACCTGGGCATCGACATCGTGATCGAGTCGACCGGCTTGTTCACCATCAAGGAAGATGGCGTCAACAAAAAGGGCAAGACCGTCAAGGGTGCAGTCAACCACATCACCTCTGGTGGCGCCAAGAAAGTCATCATTTCTGCTCCCGCCGAAGGTGAAGACTTGACCGTCGTGTTGGGCGTCAACGAAGAAATGTATGATCCGGCCAAACACCATGTCGTTTCGAACGCANNCCGGCTGCGAAAGTCGTGCATGACAAATTCACCATCAAGCGCGCGTTCATGACTACCATTCACTCTTACACCAACGACCAGAAGGTGCTCGACATGCCGCATTCGGACCTGCGCCGCGCGCGCGCTGCCGGCTTGAACATCATCCCGACTACCACTGGCGCTGCCAAGGCCATCGCCCTGGTGATCCCGGATCTGAAGGGGAAGTTCGATGGCTATTCGCTGCGCGTCCCGACCCCGACTGTCTCNNTTCACCGCTGAACTCGAAAAAGAAACTACTACCGAAGAGCTGCGCCAGGCTTTCCGCGATGCCGCCAAACTGCCGCGCTTCAAGGGCGTCCTTGAGGCCGTAGACGAGCCCCTGGTCAGCATGGACTTCAAGGGCAGCTCTTACAGCTCCTCCGTTGACCTGCCTTTCACCAGCGTCCTGGGCAAGGCCTCCAGCAACTTCGTCAAGGTCGTGGCCTGGTACGACAACGAGTGGGGCTACAGCGTCCGCACGGCTGACCTGGCCAACTTGATGGCGTCGAAACTCTAGTCATTTAGTCGAATAGTCAGGTAGTCTTGTAGTTCTCTTTGGGCCTGGCCTCGAATTGGCTACAAGACTACTCGACTACCAGACTATCAGACTGAGGTCTATCATGAACAAGAAAACTGTTAAGGATATCGATCTGAAAGGCAAGCGCGTGATCATGCGCGTGGACTTCAACGTCCCGATGAAGGACGGCGCGGTCACCGACGACAAGCGTATCAAAGCCTCGCTCCCCACGATTCAGTATGTGCTCGAGCAAGGCGCGTCGCTGGTCTTGATGAGCCACCTGGGTCGCCCGAAGGGCGTCGGTTTCGAGCAGGAATTCAGCCTGAAGCCCGCCTCTGAAGCGCTGGCGAAGTTGCTGGGCAAGCCTGTGCAGATGGCGCCCGATTGCGTCGGCGCTGAAGTTGAGGCCATGGCGAAGGCGCTGAAGCCCGGCGAAGTGCTGCTGCTGGAAAATGTCCGCTTCCACAAAGAAGAGGAAAAGAACGATCCGGAATTCGCCAAGCAACTGGCAAAACTCGGCGATGTGTTCGTAGACGATGCGTTCGGTTCCGCGCACCGCGCACACGCCAGCGTCGAGGGCATCGCGCATCAACTGCCCGTGGCCGTCGCTGGGTTCTTGATGGAACAGGAACTGGAATATCTGGGCCGCGCCACACAGAACCCCGAGCATCCGTATATCGCCATTCTGGGCGGCGCGAAGATCAGCGACAAGATTCTGGTCGTCGAGAATTTGCTGAAGCAATGCGATAAGTTGATCATCGGCGGCGGCATGGCCAATACGTTCCTCGCAGGCAAAGGCTACAACATGGCCGACAGCCTGGTGGAAGCGGGATCGGTCGAGTTGGCGACGAGCATCATGGCGAAAGCGGGCGATAAGTTGCTGCTGCCCATCGATGCGGTGATCGCCGACAAGTTCGATGCCGAAGCCAACAGCCAGGTCGTCGATGTGGACCAGGTGCCCGCCGGCTGGCGCATCATGGACATCGGCCCCAAGTCGATCGAGAAATTTAGCGCAGCGCTGCAAGGCGTGAAGCTGGTGGTGTGGAACGGCCCGATGGGCGTGTTCGAGATGCCCAAGTTCGCCGAAGGCACGTTCGCGATTGCGAAGCTGTTGGCGACCTGCGGCGGCACCACCGTCATTGGCGGCGGCGACAGCGCCAGTGCCGTGAAGAAGGCGGGCGTCGCCAAGCAGATGACGCACGTCTCCACCGGCGGCGGCGCGAGTTTGGAATTCCTGGAAGGCAAAGAACTGCCCGGCGTCGCGGCGCTCAATAATAAGTGAGCGCGCTCGACCATCGCTGAGCGCGCTCGATAACCGTTGAGCGGGCTTTGAACGATAAGTAGTTCGATCGGAATGACAAAAACCTCCGAGGTGTTAATCACTTGGGAGGTTTTCTTTTTCCACCGATCGTGTGCTACAATGAATCGCAATCTCGCATCCCCCTTACTTTCCGCGAGGCTGTGATGATCGACCAAATGAGACGCGGGCTCATCCCGCTTGAGTTTCCCGGTGACGACATTAAGACGCGCCGCGCTGGTCTGTGCAACCGCATCAGCGATCAACCACTCCGAACATGCCCCGCTAGTGACTTGGGGTCTAAGTTCTGCAATAAATTGAAACCGAAATCGCCTTGTTTTCTAGGCGTCTTTCGCGCACGACGAGTTGCGCAATATAGACCCCAAGTCACTAGGGGGTTACCATGAATCTGTCCGCTATCATATCTATTCAGAGGCTGGTCGCAGGATTGACGATCATGAGTTTGTTGATCGCCGGGCTCGTGGCGGACCGAGGACGTGGAGCAAATGAACCGGATTCTGACCAAGTTCCACGAGCAGTACCCGACCATCAGCATCAAATACGATCCGACCGTCAACACAGAATATAACTCCGCCGGAACGCCCTACTAGTGACAGAAGGAAAACAAAATGGTCCAATACCGCAGAAAACTATCGCGACGCGAATTTCTTCAAGTGGCGGGATTCGCGTCCGCTGGCGCAGCCCTGGCGGCCTGCGCACCCCAGCCCACACCGCAGCCGGCTCCAACCAAAAAGACGCTCAAGTTGGCTATCCAGTCCTTTGCGCACGACGCCATGCGCCCTGTCCTGGATGCCTGGACTGAAAAAACAGGATACAAGGTCGAATTGGTGGACGGTCCCGCCACCGACCAGGAGTTGATCTCCCAGTATCTGCCGGCCTTCCAAGCGGGGTCCAGTCCGGTGGATGTATTCAGCGATGCAGACGGTTCCGTTGTTCCCTTTTATAAGGCGGGCTGGATTGAACCCCTGGATAACGTCATTCCCCAGGAGACCTGGGACGACTTTCCCAAAATCTTTAATCCGCAAATCGAAACGTTTCACAGTTACAACGGCAAGCGGTATCGCGTGCCGCACGAGTTTGCGATTGGCTACTTGTGGTATCACCGAGACTGGTTCGACCAGAAAGGGATTAAACCGCCCAGGACCTGGGAAGAGTTCGTCGCCATCGGCAAAGAGTATACCCACGACGACATTTTGGGGACACTTGAGGCGATGGCTAGACCGGGCCTGATGTATGGGTATTTGGCGTACATCACGGCCCAGGCCGGGGGCAACCTGTTCACGTTTGACGAGCCAACTGCCACGGCCTTCCAGTTTGTCTACGACCTGATCTACACCCACAAGGTCTTGCCAGACAAGGCGATCGGCATGGACTATACTCAACAAAATGCCGAGTACATGAAGGATCACGTCGCCATGATGCGCCAATGGCCCTTTTTCTGGGGCGTCTCGCGCGACGACAAGAGTTGGTACGCAGAAGGTAAGGCCGACATCGCCTTGCCGCCGGCCGGGCCGGCCGGCTCCAAAAGCTGGTGGGGCGGCTGGGGCTTTGCCGTGCCTAGGCTCGCCCCCAATAAGGCGGAGGCCCTGGACCTCATCCGATGGATCACCAGCAACGAGAACGCACCCATCCTCGCGCGCGGGCAAAGCTGGTTCGTCATGCCGCGCAAGTCTATCCTGGCCGCCATGGGCAATGAGGGACTCGTGCCGTACATGAAGACGTATATTGAAAATGATGTGCCTACGGCCCGGCCCTTTCACGAAAAACAATCCGAGGCCGAGACCGTCGTGGATGACGTCGGCTACTCGTTCCTGACCAAGCAGATCTCGCTGGCAGAAGCAATGAGGCAAGGCGCAGAGCGGATCAAGGCTCTGAAATAGTTACTACTCAGCCGTCATTCCCGCGAAGGCGGGACCTTCGGCAGCCGCCGACAGTGGATTCCCGCCTTCGCGGGAATGACAATACGCGGCGCATAGCGAAACGGCTGAGTAGTAACCTGAAATAACTGTTAGCGCGTAACTACTCAGCCGTCACTGCGAGGAGCGTTGTCGCCAGGCGCGCCTCCGCGTATAGCGCGGACAAGGCGTGCGACGAAGCAGTCTCCTACGCGGCTAGCAATATTCGTTGACTGGCAAGGAGATTGCTTCGCATGCCCTGTCCGACACTTCGTGTCGGGGGCACGCTAGGCGAAAACGCTCGCAATGACGGTGGCTGAGTAGTTACGTTAGCACATAAGTGATGGGCTGTTGTAGAGCAGCTTGCGGCGTTTGCGGAGCAAACGCCAGCCGCTGTTCTGCGGAATGACTGCCTCAAGTGCATTTCAACGGTGAAAGAATGAGACGATGGGAAACGAATCCTTGAAAAAGTCGGCGCCTCGCCGGCGTGGCAGCTTGAGGCGCACGTTGCTGATAGCTTTTCTGTTGCTGATGCTCATCCCGCTGATCGGGGTCAGCGCGTTCACCATCTGGCAACAATATGAGAATAGTCAAGCGCAAATTCGAAATCAGTTGACCTCGGTGGCGACCTTGAAAGAGGCCGAGGTCAAGTCTTGGTTCAATTCCCTGTCGCCGGATTTGGAGTTGGTGGTGGCTGACCCGCGTGTCCGTTCAGACATCACCGAGCTGATAGCCAGGCAGCGCGCCGAAATCGCGCCGACTGCGCAGCGCGGCGTATTGCTAGACACACTCGCCGTCGCCCTGACGGCTGGAAAAAATTTTGACGAGATGTTCTTGATGGACGCCGCCGGCACGGTGGTCCTATCCACCAACCGCATCCGTGAGGGCCAAACATTCGATACGCAGCCCTTCTTTCAACAGGGCTTGAACGCGCGCTACGTACAAACCCCTTTCTACTCCCTGTTGTACGACAAGATGGTCGTCTTTGCGGCCGCGCCAGTGCGCGACGAAAAAGGCGTTACGCAAGGAGTGCTGGCCGGAGTCGCCAGTCTGGATGCGCTGAATGTCATCATGCGAGAACGCGCCGGGTTAGGGCAGACGGGTGAAACCTATCTCGTCAACTCGGACTCTGTCATGCTGACCGAGCCGCGCTATGCCTCGCCGGGGGGGTTCCCAGCCGTGCACACGCAGGGCGCCAATGCCGCCCTGGCGGGGCTCAATGGCTTTGACTTGTACGGGAACTATCAGTACCCGGCCACGCCGGTCGTGGGCGTCTATCGCTGGATCCCGGAATTACAGGTCGCGTTACTGGCAGAACAGAGCCAGGCAGAGGCTTTTGCCACAACTTTTCAGAATATCTGGACGATGCTGGGCATTACCATCGTTGTAGCAATAGCGACGACCGGCGCGGCGATTGTCGTCGCGCGTGGCATCGCCACCCCGCTGGAGCAATTGACCTCCATCGCCACGCACATGGCCGGAGGCGATTTGACGCAAACGGCCCAGATCGAGCGGGGTGACGAAATCGGCTTATTGGCCAGCGTCTTTAACGAGATGACAGCCCAGTTGCGCGGAATGATCGGGGGCCTGGAGGGACACATTGCCGCGCGGACAGCCGAGTTGGAAGCACAGACACAAGCCCTCCGCGAATCGGAACAACGGCTGGCGCGCCGCGCCCGTGAGATGGCGGCGCTGTACGAGACGGCCCTAGAGATCAACTCGCAGCCGGATGTCCCTCTGCTACTCCAGGCTGTCGTCCGGCGAGCGGCCGAGTTGCTAGGGGTGCGGATGGGCGCGTTGTATCTGATGCGGCCAGACGGCGAGACACTAGAGTTGGTGGTCAACCACAACCTGCCAGGCGATTATCTCGGCGTGACGCTGCGCCTAGGCGAAGGGCTTTCGGGCCGCATCGCCCAAACAGGGTGCTCCTTGATGGTAGACGACTATGGTCACTGGCCCGAGCGGGCGGTGCCATATGCAGGCGCACGCGTGCAGCGCGTCCTGGGTGTGCCACTCAAGATCGGTGAGCGCGTCATCGGAGTGCTCAACGTCACCGACGACGCCAGGGCCGGTCCGTTTGACGAAGAAGAGATCCGGCTGGCGAGCCTGTTTGCCGATCAGGCCGCGATCGCCGTCGAGAACGCGCGCCTGTATCAAGCAGAGCGGGAACAACATGCCTTGGCCGAGACGCTGCGTGAAGTTGGCGTGACGCTGGCCTCCACGCTCGATGTGGATACGGTGCTGAATCGCATTCTGGAGCAGGTCAGCCGCGTGGTGCCCAACGACACGGCGACGATCATGTTGGTCGAAGGCGACCACACCCACATTGTCCGCCAGAGCGGCTATAATCGCGTTGGCGCGCAAGAGCTGGCCACGGCATTTACCCTGCGCGTCGCGAACACGCCTACCCTTCGCTCGATGGCCGAAAGTGGCGAGCCGCTCGTCATTTCCGACACGCGAGCTGACCCGCGGTGGACTTTTCTCCCAGAGACGGAGTGGATCCGCTCTTATGCGGGCGTGCCCATCCGGGCGCGGGGCGAGGTGATCGGTTTCCTCAACGTGGACAGCTTGACGCCGGGCTTGTACGGGCCGGCGCACACCCTACGGCTGCGCGTGTTTGCCGTCCAGGCCGCCCTGTCCATCGAGAACGCGCGACTATACACGGCGGTTCAACAAGAGCTGGCGGAGCGCAAGCGGATCGAGGCGGCGCTGCGGGAGAGCGAGGAACGTTATCGCGCCCTCGTGGAAACCTCTCCCGATGCCATTACACTCGCCGACTTGAACGGCAACTTGGTCATGGCCAACCGGCGGACCGTAGAGTTATATCGGTTTGCCAGCGCTGAAGAGATGATCGGCGCGAGCGGCTTTGACCTGATCGCGCCTGAAGACCGGCCGCGGCTGATCGAGAACGTCCAAAAGACGCTGGAATCCGGGAGCAGTCGAGACATCGAGTACACCTTGCTCCGAAAAGACGGCTCCCGTTTTCCCGGCGAGGTGAGCGGCTCGGTGATTGTAGATGCAGAGGGAAAGCCGGCAATGCTTGTGGCCGTGACCCGGGATATGACCGAACGCAAGCAATTGGAATCCGCATTGCAAGACAGCGAACAACGTTACCGTGAAATCTTCGAAGCATCGCCGGACGCGATCTTCCTGCTGGAGGTGCTCGAGGATGGACAACATTTCCGCAACATAGACGTCAACCCGGCGTTTGAGAAAATGACCGGCACGGTACGAGCCGATCTTATCGGCAAGACAATGGAAGAGACCTCTTCGGTGGAGGTCGCGCAAGTCGTCAATGCCAAGTACCGCCGTTGCGTCGCCGCTCGGACAACTTGCGAAGAGGAAGCCGAATTGAATCTCCCGATGGGTTGCCTGATTTTTCATTCGACATTGGTTCCGCTCCAGGATGCAGAAGGGCACGTTCGGCGGATCATCGGAATCACGCGCGACATCACCGAACGCAAGCGGATGGAAGAGTCGCTGCGGGAGAGTGAAGAGAAACACCGCATTTTGTTTATGAATTCACCGGACGCGTATCTGATCCTCATAAATGGCATCTTTGTCGATTGCAACCAGGCAACCGAGGTCATGTTGCGCGGTGACCGAACCCGGATTATTGGGCGACCTCCGGACGTACTCTCGCCTGAATTTCAGCCCGATGGAAGAAAATCAGTGGAAGCGGCAGAGGAGAAGATCAAGGATGCCCTGCGAACCGGCAATACCACCTTTGAGTGGGTACATCGTCGGTTGGATGGGTCGGATTTCTTTGTCGAGGTATCCATCGCGTCGATGATGTTGGGTGGGAAACCTGCCTTGTTTGCCATATGGCGAGATATCACCGAACGCAAGCGCGCAGAAGAGNNCCCGACGACATCACGATCACGGATATGGATGGCTGCATCCGCATGGTTTCACCTGTGGCAATACAGATGTTCGGCTACGAGCGAGAGGAAGAAATCCTGGGCCGCCCGCTCATCGATTTCATGGCGCGCGAGGATATTGATCGCGCATTGTCCAATATTGCCCTCATGTTCCAAGGCGTCATGACGGGGCCGGCTGAATATCGGGTATTGCGTATGGACGGAAGCACCTTTGACATAGAGGCGAACGGTGATTTCATTCGGCACGCAGAGGGGCCGCCAACCCAAATGATNNCCGAACGCAAGCGGGCGGAAGAGGAATTGCGCCGGGCCAAGGAAACTGCCGAAGCCGCCGACCGCGCCAAGAGCATCTTTCTGACCAACATGAGCCACGAGCTGCGCACCCCGCTCAACGCCATCCTCGGCTTTTCCGATTTGATGGCTCGCGATTCGTCATTGTCCGCCGAACAGCAAGAGAATCTCACCATCATCAATCGCAGCGGTGAGCATTTGCTGAGCCTAATCAACAATGTGCTGGACATGGCCAAGATCGAATCAGGTCGAATGGTGTTGCAGGCACACGTCTTTAACCTGCACCACCTGCTCGACAACCTGGCCGATCTGTTCCGCCTGCGCGCCGTCGACAAAGGGCTGACGCTGATCGTGGAGCGCGCGCTGGAGGTGCCGCGCTATATACGTGCGGACGAAGACAAGTTGCGCCAGGTGCTCATCAACCTGCTCGGCAACGCCGTCAAATTCACCGGCGAAGGCGGCGTTGGCTTGCGCGTTCAGTGTGCAGGATCTGAGAAACCCGGTTTCTGCCAGCTCCGATTCGAAGTGCAAGATACCGGCCCCGGCATCGCCCCGGAAGACCTGGAACCCATCTTTGAGCCGTTCGTCCAATCGGCCGGCGGGTACAAGTCCACGGAAGGCACCGGGCTGGGCCTGCCCATCAGCCGCCAGTTCGCGCGCCTGATGGACGGGGAGCTTGCCGCCGAAAACTCCGGCGTGTCGGGTCAAGGCGCTCTCTTCAAGCTCGACATCCCAGTCGAACTGGCGGTAGCGACAGACCTGCCGAGTCTGCAAAAACCGGAGAGGCCCCGGGTGATCGGGCTGGAGCCAGGCCAACGCGCCGCCGATGGCGGCGCGGTCTCCGGCGGCCCCTATCGTCTGCTCGTCGTCGAAGACCGCGAAGAAGGCCGCAAGCTGCTGGTCAAGCTGTTGACCCAATTCGGCTTTGAGGTACGCGCCGCCGCCAACGGCCTGGAGGGTGTAAATGTCTGGCGCGAGTGGCAGCCGCATCTGATTTGGATGGACATGCGGATGCCCATCATGGACGGCCACGAAGCC
This sequence comes from Anaerolineae bacterium, assembly GCA_003154115.1. Lineage (GTDB taxonomy): Bacteria > Chloroflexota > Anaerolineae > Fen-1058 > Fen-1058 > Fen-1058. The sequence continues at coordinate 4,456 of PMCF01000288.1, read as the reverse complement.
ACGCAGCTAATCAAGGCGACCCCCCAGGGGCAGGCCACCGTCATCATCGCGCTCACCGCCACCGCTTTTGAGGACCAACGCGAGTTGGTCTTGTCCGAAGGCTGCGATGACTTTGTACGCAAACCCTTCCGGGAAAGCGACATCGTGGATGCGTTGGTCAAACACCTGGGCGTGCGGTTCATCTACGAAAGTGGGCGAGTCACACCACCCCTTGGCGCTCCGCCGCAAGGCACACTTGACCTCGCCGGTCTGCCAGCCGGCTGGATGGCAGACTTGAAGCAGGCCGCGATCGAGGCCAACGCAGGCCGGGTGGTGGCGCTGGCGGAACAAATCCGTGAACAAAAGCCTGCGCTGGCCGCGGCGTTAATTGACCGGATCAACAACTTTGACCTGGATGCAATCCTCGGAGCCATCCGTACATTGGAACCACAGGAGGCTAAAGATGAATGACCGATCGACAGCAAACTCTGGAGGCGACCTCCTGATCGTTGACGACACCCCGGCCAATTTGCACTTGCTCTCCCAGTTGTTGACCGGGTGCGGGTATCAGGTCCGGGCGGTACTCAACGGCGCGCGGGCGCTTACGGCCGCGCAGGCCGCGCCACCCGACCTGATCCTGCTGGACATCATGATGCCAGAGATGGACGGCTACGAGGTTTGCCAACGCCTGAAAGCGGACGAGCGCACCCGCGATATCCCTATCTTGTTTATCAGCGCTCTGAGCGAAACGGGAGAAAAAGTCAAAGGCTTTACCGCTGGCGGCGTGGATTATATTACCAAGCCGTTTCAGTCCGAAGAGGTGTTGGCCCGCGTCCAAACTCACCTGACGTTGCAGAATCTGCAAAAGCGCCTTCGGCAAGAAATCGTCGAGCGTGACCAGCTCATTGCGGAATTGGATGCCTTTTCGCACACCGTCGCCCACGACCTCAAGAATCCTTTGGGGGTTCTCATAGGCTATGCCGAATTGCTAAGCGAATATGAGGATATGCCATCCGATCAAATCAAGCAATCTCTGCAGAGCATTTGGCAAACCGGTCAAAAGATGAACAACATCATCGAAGAGTTGATGCTGCTGGCCGGCGTGCGCAAACAGCAGGTCGCGCTGGAACCATTGGCTATGGCCGGCATTGTGCAAGAGGCTCGAAAACGCCTGGTCGCGCTCATCCAAAGATACGAAGCCGAAATCAGCCTGCCTGACACCTGGCCCCAAGCGCTGGGCCACGGCCCGTGGGTTGAAGAAGTGTGGACCAACTATCTTAGCAATGCCTGCAAGTATGGCGGTCAACCACCGCACATTGAGTTAGGCGTGACGGTGCAACCGGATGGCATGATCCGGTTTTGGGTACACGACAACGGCGCCGGCCTGACTCCTGAACAACGCGCCAGTCTATTTGTGCCATTTACCCGGCTCGATCAGGCGCGCGCCACAGGCCACGGGTTGGGGCTGTCCATTGTGCATCGCATCGTGGAAAAGCTGGGAGGGCAGGTCGGTGTAGAAAGTGAAAGCGTACCGGGTCTGGGAAGCACGTTCTATTTTACGTTGCCGGAAGCAGCAGCTTAATCCTCTGGTGCTGCATGTCTTAATGAGAGGACTCATGGCGGAAGCGCTTCAAGATGAGGCTAATGTCGTTCTCGTCAAACCGATTAGCTTCACACAGCTGCGTGACCTCGCCGCCCGCCTCAAGTTGTTAGTAATTGGCAGTTGGTGGTTAGTGGTTGGCAGCAAGTCACGATCAATTGCGGTTGTGAGCTGCTTTTGACTCTCACTCCAAATCGGTCTATACTGAGTCCATCAGGAGGCCAGGCATATGTCTCTCCGAGTAAAATCGCTATTGGTAGCCGCCCTAACGACGGTGATCCTATTGGTAACCTTCCTGGTCTTCACGCGCTTCATCCTCACCAACAGTTATACTCAACTGGAACAGAAAGACACTACTGCGCACGTCGAACGCGCCGTGAATGCGTTGACCAACGATCTGGCGACGCTCTCCAGAACCGCCAACGATTATGCCGCCTGGGATGATACCTACAACTTCATGGAGAGCCGCGATCCCGCTTATCTAGAAACCAATTACCCCGATGCCACTTTCATAAACAGCCGCCTCAATCTGGTGACACTCGTCGACACGCAGGGAAACATCGTTTTTGCCAAAGCGGTCGATCTCGAACAAGGACAGGAGATTCCGGTCACGCCGGAGATGTTAGACGCCGTTTCCCACAATCAGGCTCTATTGCGGCCGGCGCAATCGCTGAGTTCCACCGTTGGATTGCTGAGACTACCCACTGGCCCGCTGCTGGTTGCTGTCCAGCCTATTCTCACCGGCAATGGAACCGGCCCGACACACGGTGCGTTGTTGATGGGACGCACGCTGACCGCGGATGAAATCAAGCGGCTGGGTGAAGTGACCCAGTTAACGCTGGCCATCCAGCTGCCGGGCGAGGCCCTGCCACCGGAAGCACAAGCTGCTGTAACGGCGTTGTCGGCACAGCAGCCGATTGTGGTACGCCCGGTCAATGAACAGCTCGTGCAAGGTTACACCTGGCTGACCGACATCAACGATCAGCCGGTGTTCCTGCTGCGCGTCGATCGCGCACGGGATATTTATCAGCAAGGCCAAGCGACACTCTCCTATCTGGTGTTAGTGCTCGTGTTAGGTGGGTTGATCATCGGCAGCGTGCTGGCCTGGATGTTGCAGCGCACGGTCATCTCACGCCTGGGCCGTCTCAATCGCGAAGTGCAGGTCATCGGCGCCAGCAGTGATCTCAGCCAGCGCGTCTCACTGCAGGGTCAAGATGAATTGGGAAGTCTGGCCGCCGAGATGAATCGCATGCTCGGTTCGCTGGAAAATACTCAACGCTTGCTGCGCCAGCGCGAGCGCGAAGCCATTACCTTATTGGACAGCATCCCCGCCTACGCTTTCTTCAAAGATGCCGCTGGCCGCTACGTCGTCGCCAATCAGAAATTCTGCGAGACGCTGCAGCGCACGCGCGAAGAAGTCGCCGGCAAAACCGATTATGATTTCTATCCGCCGGAACGCGCCGAGCGCTATCGGATTGATGACTTCTACGTGACGGAACGTGGCGAGACATACGAAGTCAGCGAAGAGACGATCGGGCAAGAACCGAACGCCATCGTGCTCGCCACCAAGAAGGTGCCGCTCAAAGACGAAAGTGGCCAGGCGATCGGGCTCATCGGGCTAGCCTTCGATATTACCGACCGCAAGCGCGCGGCGCAGGAGCTGGCCGTGGCGCGTGATCAGGCGCTGGCCGCGCTGCGTTTCAAATCGCAGCTGCTGGCGAACGTCAGCCATGATCTACGCACGCCCATCGGCGCCATCCTGGGTTTTGCCGAAATGCTGCAATCTGGAATCTATGGTCCGCTGCTGGAACAACAGGTTGAACCACTGGCGCGCATCATCATGAACAGCCAACAATTGGGGCGGCTCGTCTCCGATCTGCTCGATCAAGCCCGGCTGGATGCCGGCAAGTTGATGCTGCGCTGTGGACCTTTTGCGCCAACCGAGCTCATTGAGTCGATCAAGGCGTCGGCCGGCCTCAACGCGCGCGATAAAGCGATCGAGCTAATCGGCGTGGTAGATCCTAACGCGCCGCTGGAAATCACCGGCGATTACGAGCGGGTGCATCAAGTCGTGTTGAATCTGGTCGACAACGCTATCCGCTTTACGGACAAAGGATCGGTCACCGTTCGCCTCAGCGGTGTGGATGCAACGCACTATGCCATTCAGGTAAGCGATACCGGCCGGGGCATTGTAGTAGACGAACAGGCCCTGGTCTTTGAAGCGTTCCAACAAGGCAGCGTGCAGGCGCAGGGGCGCTACAAGGGCCTCGGCTTAGGCCTATCCATCGTCAAACAGCTCGTGGCACTCATGGGCGGCGAAGTAAAATTAGACAGCCAGGTGGGTCAAGGCACGACCTTCACGGTCGTTCTACCGCTATCACCTGAAACAAAGGAACAGCGATGAACACACCCCAGGCCCTGGTGGTTGAAGATGATCGCGATTTGTCGCTGATCTTCAGTCAGGCTCTGCGCAGCGCCGGCTTTGCAGTCGAAACGGTGAACACGGCCATCGACGCCATCACCTGGCTGACCGATTTCATCCCGCAGGTCGTCACGCTGGATTTGCATTTGCAGCAGACGAAAGGCGACGAGATCTTGCGTTACATTCGCGCCGAACCACGCCTGGCCCAAGTCAATGTCATTTTGACGACGGCCGATGCGGCCATGGCCGACGCGCTGAGCGATCAGGCCGATTACGTCCTCATCAAACCGATTAGCTTTACGCAGCTGCGCGATCTAACCGCGCGGCTTAAGACCCTTTTTTAGAAGCAATACTGTTAAGATAAGGCTCCAAGCCCGCGTCCTCGCGGGCGGGCCAACCGCGAGGACGCGGTTGATGAGCGCTAACTAATTTGACAATGTCAGATTCAAGGTGAT
>PMCF01000339.1:64598-98805 GCA_003154115.1 Anaerolineae bacterium | reverse complement strand
GTGGCCGATCGGACGCGCGACTTGACGGTGTTGTATGAAGTCACCTCGGCGGCGAACCGGGTCGCGGGGTTGGACGAGCTGCTGGGTGAGATCATGTCGTTGACCTTGCCGGCGTTAAATAGCACCGCCGGCTCCATCCACTTGCGCGAAGATGCGAACGCGACGCTGCGGCTAGTCGTGCAACAGGGTCAAAGCATGTTACCAGCCGCCCCGGAAATTTTTACGCAGATCATGGATCGGCGCGAGGCGTTGTTCGTGCCTGATGCGACGACCGATTCGCGGGTGAAGTGGACTGACCTGCCGGCCGAGGCGGTGCGTCTGGTGATCGCGCCATTAGCCACAGCCGATCAGGTGTTGGGCGTCTTTTGCCTGGCGCGCATGGGCGGCGCGCTGTTCAACGTCGAAGAAATCGCGCTGCTGACCTCGATTGCCGAGCAAGTGGGCGTGATCGTGACCAATGCGCGGCTGCGTCAACAGACGGCGCTGCTGGAAGAACGCCAGCGCATTGCACGTGATCTGCATGATTCGGTGACGCAGTCCTTGTATGGCCTGGTCACGCTGACCGAGGCGGGCCAGGTCGATCTGCAAACGCACGATCTGGCCGCGATCGGGCGGACGTTCGATCGATTGGGGGAAACGGCGCGCCAGTCGTTGAAGGAACTACGCCTGTTCATTTATCAACTCAATCCGCCCGAGTTGGAGGAAGAAGGCCTGGTCGGTGCGCTGCATCTGCGGATCGCCACGGTCGAAGGCCGATCGGATGTACGCGTGCGCCTGCTGGCCGATGAAACGATCCGCCTGCCGCTGCCCGTCGAGACGGAGTTGTATCACATCGCCAATGAAGCGTTGAACAACATTCTGAAACACGCGCACGCCCGATCGATTACCGTATATCTCAGTCGTGAAGACGCCTCCGTTGTATTAGAAGTCATCGACGATGGGTGCGGTTTTGACGTGGCTACGGTGCCAGCGAACGGCGGGTTGGGCCTGAAAAATCAGCAGGAACGCGCCCGCCGCATTGGCGGTACGCTGAAGATCACAGCGTTGCCAGGCCAGGGCACGCGGGTGCGGGTGACTGTGCCGGAATTGAAAGTGGTTTAGTGCGATAGTTGACAGGTGCGAGTGCGAAGCCGTCGGCCCTGCCGACTGATGGCGGGAAGGTCATTCATGAAAACAACTGAGATTCCGCTGAATATCTTGATTGCCGATGATCATGCCATCGTGCGGGAGGGCCTGACCAGTGTCATCAGCCGGCAGGCCGATATGCGTGTGGTGGGGCAAGCGGTCAATGGACAGGAAGCGATCGCACTGGCGTTAGCCCTGCAACCCGATGTGATTCTGCTCGATCTGATGATGCCAGTCACAGACGGCCTGGAAGCGATTCAGGCGATCCGGCAAGCGAACGAACACGCTCGCATTCTAGTCCTGACCAGCTTTGCCAATGACAGCCGCGTGTTTCCTGCGATCAAAGCGGGCGCGCTGGGTTACTTGCTCAAAGACGCGACACACGATCAATTGCTGCAAGCGATTCGGGATGTCGCTCAGGGGCGCGCCTCACTGCATCCCGCTATTGCCCTGAAGGTCATGCGTGAAATCGATCGACCCGCGCCCGATCTGCCGCCGACGCCCGATCCGCTGACCGCGCGTGAGATGGACACACTGCGCCTCATCGCGCGCGGGCTGACTAATCAAGAGATCGCCGAGGAATTGAATTTGCACGAGCGCACGGTGGTCAAGTATGTCACCAACATTTTAGAGAAGCTGCACCTGGCGAATCGGACGCAGGCGGCGCTGTATGCCCTGCGGCAGGGTCTCGCGGATTTGTAGATACGGGGGCCGGCTTCGCCACGCTGGGGTGTGCGCGCGATTGACACCCCCTCTGAAAGCCCGTATAATGCCGCCATGTTCATCGTTTACCCGCTACCGCGCCCGTTTCCGATTAAGCTAGATGTCCTATCTGGATAGGCGCGTTGAGTTTGTGGTTGGTATACAATCAGTCCTCTCCAGATAAACGGGAGAGGACTGATTTTTATTTGGGGATCGACATGGACCTACATCAACTGTCTGAAGAAATGCACCGTTTCGTAACGGCCAAGGGCTGGTACGAGGCCGACTCACCGCGACCGCAAACACCGCGCAACATCGCCACGTCACTGGCGCTGGAAGCGGCGGAAGTGCTGGAGCACTTTCAATGGGGTGAAACTCCAACCGATCGAGCGGAGCTGGCCTCTGAGCTGGCCGATGTGACGCTGTACTTGCTGCAATTGGCGTCGATCTGTAAGATCGATCTGGAGCAGGCAGTGCTCGACAAACTCAAGCTAAATTACACGCGCACGTGGGATCAATGAGCCGCCTTAAGATTCTGGCTGTCACCGATCAAGTCGTCGATTCATTGCACAGCGCCAATGTGAAGAACCGCTTTGGCGATGTGGACCTGATCATCAGTTGCGGCGATCTGCCCTACGGTTATCTGGATTATCTGATGACGGTACTGGGCAAGCCCATGTATTACGTGCATGGCAATCACGACAAAGACCACGAATATACCGAATCCGGCCGGCGCCGCCTGGCACCGCAGGGTGCGATTTCGCTCGATATGCGAGTGGAAACGGGACCGGGCGGGTTGCTGCTAGCCGGGCTGGAAGGCTCGATCCGCTACGATTTTGCCAGCGACCATCAATACACGCAAGATCAAATGGATCGGCGCGCCACCCAGTTGGCCCCCAAGTTGATGAGCAACCGGCTGCGCCATGGCCGTTATCTGGATATCTTCGTCGCGCACTCGCCGCCGTTCGGAATAGGCGACGGTTCCGACTCGGCCCATGTCGGCTTTCGCGCCTTTAACACGCTCATCACGCGCTTCAAACCGCGCTTGATGCTGCACGGTCATCAACACCGTTACTATGGCGCGCACGGCACACCGCCCAGCACGCAAGTGGGCGCGACGCGCGTGGTCAATGTCTATCCCTATCAGTTGATTGACTGGGAGGACGATCATGATGGATGAAGCACCGCGCGGAAACGATGTGCTCGCGCGCGCTGAAGGCGACTACGGGCGGGTGCGCCGCCGGGCGTGGTGGCGCGATGCGGTAGCCAGACTCGTAGGCCGCCAAAATCAATTACTGTCGTACGAAGCGGTTAAGCAATCACTGAAGTTGGGCGGACCGATTTATCGGGGCGTGAAGACCGTGCCCGTGGCCCAGATCATCGGCAGCGTCGATCGGTACCGCGACTTCGACAACGTGTTTCTGCCCAAGCAGGACAACACCGCGGGCCGCTGGAAGAGCATCGCCCGCGCCTTTTACAGCGCTGTCGATCTGCCGCCGGTGCGACTGTACAAAGTGGGCGATGCGTACTTTGTCGTCGACGGGCACCATCGGGTGTCGGTGGCCCGCGAGCAAGGCATCGACTTCATCGACGCCGAAGTGCAAGAAGTGATCTCGCGCGTGCCGGTCAGCGCCGATCTGAAATCAGAAGACCTCATCATCCTGCACGAATATCGGCGCTTTTTGGGCCGCACTAAGCTCGACTCGATCCGGCCCGATCAACACATTCGCTTTACGGTGGCCGGCGGTTATCAGCAGATCATCGAGCACATCGCCATGCACCGTTACTACATGCAGCTCGGGCAACAGCGCGAAGTGAGCGAGGCGGAAGCCGTGGCCGATTGGTACGATCAGGTGTATCTGCCCACCGTGGAAATCATTCGTCGCTACAAGGTACTGGACGAATTCCCAAGCCGTACGGAATCGGACCTCTATCTGTGGATCGTCGAGCATTTGTACTTTTTGCGCGAGATCGAACAAGGCACTTCGCTGGAAGACGCCGCCGCCGACTACGCCGAGCAGTACAGCGAAAAATCGATCAAGAAGCTCATGCGCGGTTTCAAACACGCGTTTGCGGACAACGACAAAATGCCGTTGGAAATCGTGAAAGCCGCGCAGGCACACGAGCAATTCATGGCCGAGACGCGGCTGGCCGAGCTGCGTCCGGCGCAAAATATCCTGTGCACCTCCGACCTGGATTACACCCGGCTGCGCGATCACATCAAGAAGCACCGCTATTATATGGGGCTCGATCTGAAGCGTGACGTGAGCAAAGACGAAGCGGTGACCGACTGGTACGATACCGTCTATCAGCCCATCGTGGCAGCGATTCGCGGGCGCAATCTGCTGGCCGAGTTTCCTGGCAAGACTGAGACCGAGCTCTACCTCTCGATCGTGGCGTATCTCGATCAGCTGCGCCAGACCGAAGGCTCAACCAGCGCCGTGGAAGCGGCGATCGATTACGCCGGACAATTCAAGCAGCATCCCATCAAGAAGATACTAGGCGGGCTGTTGTCGATGGTCGTGGGCGTCCCACCTGCGGCGGGCGTCCCCCCTGCGGCGGGCAGTGAATCGTCGGCAGACGTGCCGCACAATCCACAAGCGGAAAGGTAAGAACATGGCACATGCAAAAGGATCGATCGCAGTGGTGTTTGGCAGCAATTCTCCAAAGGACGGCGAACCCGATTACGCCGCAGCGCGCGAATTGGGACATTTATTAGCGCAAGCGGGTTACGTGGTCGCCACTGGCGGTTACTTCGGCACGATGGAAGCGGCCAGCCGCGGCGCCAAGGAAGCGGGCGGTTACGTCATCGGTGTGACCACGTCGCACTTTGACGGCGTGCGCTTGCATCCCAATGCCTATCTCGACGAAGAGATCAAACTCCCTACGCTCTTTCAACGCCTGCATCACTTGGTGACGATGGCCGATGCGTGGGTGGCTCTACCCGGTGGTATCGGCACGTTGAGCGAAGTCGCTCTGACGTGGAGTTTGATGCAGGTGGGCGAGATGAAGCGCCAGCCGTTTGTGCTGGTAGGCGAACAGTGGCGCACCACGATCGGCGCGTTTTCCACCGACTATTACGTGCGCCCGCAGTATCGTGTTCTGATCAAGTATGCGGATCAAGTTGAGCAAGTGTTGCCACTGCTCAAGTAACTCATTTCACTTTTCACTCATCACTTTTCAAGGAACTATCATGGCAGACAAACTCACTCCTCGCAGCGAAGACTATTCAAAGTGGTACAACGAGCTGGTGCAGCGCGCCGAGCTAGCCGATTATTCGCCCGTGCGCGGCTCGATGGTGATTCGCCCCTACGGCTACGCGCTATGGGAAAACGTGCAGGCCGGTCTCGATCGGCGCTTCAAGGCGACGGGGCACCAGAACGCCTACTTCCCGCTGCTCATCCCCATGTCGTTCTTGCAGAAAGAAAAAGAACACGTGGAGGGCTTCTCGCCGGAACTGGCCGTGGTCACGCACGCGGGTGGCGAATTGCTGGAAGAGCCGTTGGTGGTACGACCCACCTCGGAAACGATCATCGGCTATATGTATGCGCAGTGGATCAAGAGCTATCGTGATCTACCCGTCTTGATCAACTGCTGGAATAATGTCGTGCGCTGGGAACTCCGCACCCGCTTGTTCCTCCGCACCGCCGAGTTCTTGTGGCAGGAGGGGCACACCGCGCACGCCACCGCCGAAGAAGCCGAAGCCGAAACGATCCAGATGTTGAACGTCTATGCGGACTTCGCCATCAATGACGCGGCGATCCCGGTGATTAAAGGCCGCAAATCGGACTCGGAGAAATTTGCGGGGGCGGTGCGGTCGTACACCATCGAAGCGATGATGGGCGACAAGAAGGCGCTGCAATCGGGCACGTCGCATTTCCTGGGACAAAATTTCGCGAAAGCGTTTGACATCAAATTCCTGAGCAAGAACAACGAACTCGAATTCGCCTGGACAACCTCATGGGGCTTGTCGACGCGCATGATCGGCGGCATCATCATGGTGCACGGCGACGATCAGGGTTTAAAGTTGCCACCCAAACTTGCGCCCATTCAAGCCGTCATCGTGCCGATCTTCAAGAACGACGACGAGAAGGCCAAGGTCATGCCGGTGGTTGAACAGCTGCGGCAACAATTGGTGGAAACCGTCAGGGTCAAGGTGGACGATCGAGAGGAGACACCCGGTTTCAAGTTCCACGATTGGGAACTGCGCGGTGTGCCACTGCGGATCGAAGTCGGACCCAAGGATGTCGAGAAGGGCAGCGTGGTCTTCGCGCGGCGCGATCGGCCGGGCAAGGAAGGCAAATCGTTCGTGCCCCAGGCCGGGATCGCCGAAGCCGCCCGATCGGTGTTGGCGACGATCCAGACCGATATGCTGAAGCGCGCCACCGAGTTTCGTGAGACCAATACGCATGAACCAAAGTCCTACGACGAATTCAAGTCGATCATCGAAGATGGTTTTGCGCGCGCGTGGTGGTGCGGCGAGCGCCAGTGCGAGGCCGAAATCAAGGAAGAGACCAAAGCGACCACGCGCTGTATTCCTCTTGATCAGCCGGGTGGATCAGGCGTGTGCATTCACTGCGGCAAACCTGCGCAGGAAGTCGCGATCTTTGCCAAGGCGTATTGATGTTGGGCAAGGACAAACACGGATACTGCAAGTCGGTGTTTTGCCTTGATACTGGTAAAATCATTTATCCGATGTAAACTTTGCACGGAGGTTGATATGGCAGGAAAATCGGCCGCTGTCAAGAATGGTGATGAACTTAAGTATGCAGTAGCTCAGATTGGTAAATCGCTTGCCTTGGAGGCAAAGACAGAAGTCAAGGTAGGCAGACGTGTTTGGGGTGCAAAGCGTTCGATAGACGTTGTGCTAACAAATCCTACCACAAGAACGCGGCTTGGAATTGAATGCAAGTATCAAGCTGTTGGCGGAAGTGCTGAAGAAAAAATCCCATCGACCATCGAAGATATTCGTGCTTGGCCTATTCGAGGCATCGTAGTCATTGCAGGCGAAGGTTTCTCTGAGAACATGCGAGGTTACCTGCTTTCCACTGGCATGGTTGTTGACTTTGAAGATCTAGAGGATTGGCTTCGCCTTTATTTTGGACTATAAAATGGATACTGCTCTGATAGCTCAAAAGCCACGGCCTGTTCTGAAATGGGCTGGCGGGAAAGGCCAGCTTCTGCCTGACCTGCTCAAGCGAGTTCCGGATGACTTTGATGTCTATCATGAGCCATTTATCGGAGGCGGCGCTCTATTCTTTGAATTAGCAGCTCAAGGAAGGTTAAGAAAAGCCTATATCTCTGATGTCAATCAAGCATTGATCGACGTTTACCTCGCGTTACGAGATGATCTTAACGAAGTAGTTAGTCTTTTGAAGGAACATCAACATCGTCATAGTGAATCATATTATTACCGCATACGTGCACGAAAATCATCTACCCTAACCTTAACAGAACGAGCAGCACGGGTAATCTACTTGAATCACACCTGCTACAATGGACTGTATCGTGAGAATCAGTCTGGCGAGTTTAACGTACCATTTGGACGTTATAAGAACCCAACGATTTGCGATGAAATGAACTTACATACTGTCTCCGAAGTGCTTAAGAAGGCAGACATCTCCTGTCGTCCTTTTGGCGCGACACTGGAAAAAGCCCGAGAGAACGACTTTGTCTACTTTGATCCCCCTTACGATCCGGTATCAACAACGTCGAATTTTACTTCCTATCATAAAAACGGATTCGGCTCAAAAGATCAAGCTGACCTTCGCTGTGTCTACACTGAACTAGCCCGGCGCAACGTCAAGGTCATGCTCTCGAATTCTGATACACCATTCATTCGCCAACTATATGACAGTTACTTCATCATCCAAGTGTATGCTTCACGAGCGATCAACTCCAAGGCTAACGGACGAGGAAAGATAGCGGAACTAATTGTGTGCTCTTACGCACCTTGAAAAATCGACACCACCTCAAATTTGGTAAAAAAGGCAACTCGTTGTAAACTAGAAAATATCGCGCTTCAAGGGGGAGATTACCTATGGCAAAATCATTAATCGTCTCCGATCCCAAGATCATGATGGGCAAGCCGGTGGTGGCGGGTACCCGCGTCACCGTCGAGCTGATTCTGGACAAGCTGGCGGCAGGCGAATCGTTCGAGCAGATCCTCGAAGCTCATCCGCAACTGACGCGCGAAGCGATCCAGGCCGCACTGACGTTTGCCGCGGATGCGCTGCGGGCCGATGTGGTTTATCCGATCGTCGAGGTTGCCGCATGAGATTCGTCGCCGACGAAAGCATCGATCGACAAACGGTCGAGCGGCTGCGGCAGGCCGGTTACACGGTCTGGGCGATCTCCGAAACGTCACCGGGCATTTCGGATAATGAAGTGTTCGCGATCGCCAACCGCGAGAACGCCGTGCTGCTGACGGCTGATCGGGACTTTGGCCGCATTTCGTGGGGCATTATCCTAATCCGCCTGGCGGGCATGACACCCGCTCGCCGGGCCGAATTAGTCGCCGAAGCCATCCGGCGGCACGAGGCCACCTTGCCCAACGTCTTTGCCGTCATTTCACCCGGCGCCATTCGATTGCGACAACCGCCCGAAACGTCAGCCAAAATCGGCTAACCGCGAACAAACATATGATGTGTCGCCACTGACGCGTCAACCTCATCTTGCGAAGGCGTTGATCGGCCTTCGCAAGTTTGTTGGTAAGGAGCCAGATGCCTTCTCAATTCCACCTCGATCTCAAACCGCTGGCCGAAAAAGTACGGCAACGGACGCGCGAGCAGCACGACGACATCGTGAAGTTCATGCGCGACATCTGCGCCATTCCGTCGATGAACTCGCTCATCGGGCCGGTGGGCGAACGCATTCAGGCCGAGCTGCGCCAGCTCGGCTTTGACGAAGTGCGCTTCGATAAGATGGGCAACACCATCGGGCGCATCGGCAACGGCCCCAAAGTGATCATCTACGATTCGCACATCGACACGGTGGGCATCGGCGACCGCGCCGAGTGGGAGTGGGATCCATTCGAAGGCAAAGTCGAAGACGGCATGTTGTACGCGCGCGGCGCCTGCGATGAAAAGGGCAGCACCCCCGGTTTTGTGTACGGCCTGGCGCTGGCGCGTGACCTGGGCTTACTGGATGGCTTCACGGCCTACTACTTTGGCAACATGGAAGAGTGGTGCGACGGCATCGCGCCCAACTCCTTCGTCGAAGTCGATCCCGCTGTGCGCCCGGACTTTGTGCTCATTGGCGAGCCGACCAAGATGCGCGTCTATCGCGGGCACAAGGGGCGTATCGAATTGAAGATCACGGCACATGGTCGCTCGGCGCATGCCGCGTCGCACTACTTGGGCGACAATGCCGTCTACAAGATGATGTCGATCATCATGCAAATCCGCGAGCTGGATCGCCGGATGCGTTTCGGGATGGGTTATCATCCGATTCAAGGTTATCCTTCCATCGCCGTAACCGACGTTGAGGCACGCACGGCCTCGCTCAACGCTGTGCCCGATCAGTTCACGATCTACATCGATCGGCGCATCACTTCGAACGAGCCACGCGAAGAAGTGATCGCGCAGATCAAAGGGCTGATCCCCGACTATCTGCAGGATGAGATTTTCGTGGAAGAATTATTCTACGATGAACCCAGCTACACCGGCTTCGTTTTCCCGGTGTCGAAATTCTACCCGGCCTGGGTGCTGGATGACGTACATCTGTTGGCGCAGGCGGGACAGCACACGATCGAAGCGTTGTGGGGCGAGCAGCGCGAACTGGGCACGTGGGATTTCTCGACCAACGGCACTTATTGGGCGGGCAAGGCCGGCATTCCCTCCATCGGCTTCGGGCCGGGCGACGAGAAGACCGCCCACATGATCGACGAGCGCGTGCCGCTGCAAGAAGTGGTGGATGCGACGCAGTTCTACGCGCTGCTGCCGTATCTGTTGAAGAACAACTTGTAGCCTGATCGATTCCAACTAGCAGAGACGCCCGGCCTTGCGAGAAGGTCGGGCGTTTTGTTTGCCCGACTGTCGCCGCTTGCGCAACCCGCAAACGGGATTTTCAAACTATTGCATATCATTCGAAGAGGAATGGCCTTGCCTGCGTCGAAAAAACGCGCTAGTTTGCATCAGTAGACGATTCATGCTATCGTATGTTGGTGAAGAGTGATACGCGGCGTCACTCTTCATTATTTGCCGATGTGGGAAATTGGGGTGCACATGCAGGAGAAAAACGCAAAAATACTTTCGATAATTGCTGATTCAATCAATGTAGGTGCTGCGCTAATCGGTATTTTTGGTTTCTTGACTGGTATTAGCACCTTGCCTTCATTGCTGTCGGGTAAAGGCAGTCAACAAACCAATGCAAGTTGGTTTTTTGGTGCTATCCCATTTTCGGTTTCATTTCCCGTTTTCATCATTACCTTGGTTTTCGTTTACGGCCTTTACTTTGCTGTTGTGTTCAAAGCCAACAGATGGCTATTTTTACGTGGCCTTATCAAGAGATGGAAACCGCCACATATTGTTCCCCTCTATTCTGAAGAAAGAAAAGTATACGGTAGTAGGCCAGCAGATTTATTTTCGGTTATTTTCTTTGCATCGCTTGGTACTGCAATCGGCTGGCTAATCTTTTATGCGTTTTTTAGCTCATTGATGACTAACCCGGCAAGTGAAATAATCCTTCTTTTTTTGGCTCTTCCAGCCATAATAGCGTTGGTTTCGTGGCTATGTATTGTCGCTAAGAATTCGGCATCAATCGGCTGATTCTACTGTGAATCTGACGCATATCCACGCTTAACCTGTATGCAGAATAGATGTAATACGCTTGCGTAGGGGTCGGAGGTTCAAATCTTTTCACCCGTGATACAACTCCAATGACGCCTCAAGAGACGCCCGACCCTTGACCGGAGCCGGGCGTTTTGTTGTTTTAGGCAGACCGACCCTCACCCCAACCTTCTCCTGTCAAGAGGAGGGGTAGGTGTTTTCCCGCTTGACTTTGGCTAAATCAGCTTTAGAATGAAGTCGTCAGTTGTCAGACGACTAACGTCCAGGATAGTCATCCCCTATGGTCCGCAAGAGCGCCCCCCTCGCGCAGCAAGCCGCCGATGAAATCTTATCGGGCATTCGTTCCGGAAAATTGGCCGATCGTGACGGGCTGCTTCCCTCGGAAGCTGAGCTCAGTCAACGGTTTGAAGTCAGCCGCGCAACCATTCGCGAAGCGCTGGCGAAGCTGGAACACGCGGAGGTGATCATCCGTAAGCACGGCGTCGGCACCTTTGTCGCCCCGCCCCAACCCGTCATCGACGCCGGACTCGAAGAGCTGGAAAGCCTCGAGACGCTGGCCGAACGCATCGGGCTGGAGACGCACATGGGCAAAGCGGCGATCGAAGAACGCGCGGCGTCGGCCGCCGAAGCCGATCGGTTGCAGCTGGCTCCTTCGGATCAAATCCTGTCCGTCGCCCGCGTGATCATGGCCGGCAAGCGACCGGTGGCTTACCTGATCGATATCGTCCCTCTGCCCTATCTGCGTCAACAAGATCTGGCTGACAACTTCAATGGCTCGGTGCTGGATTTGTTTCTACAACGAGGACAGCCTGTGCTAAGTCATTCGCGCACCGATATCATTCCGGATGCCGCCGCCGACGACATCGCCCGCAAGCTGAAGGTCAAAGTGGGCGACACGTTATTGAAGTTGGAAGCACAGCTGTTCGCGCGCGGCGGCAAAGTGGTCGATTATTCGTTAAGTTACTTTGTGCCCGGCCACTTTCACTTTCATGTCGTGCGGCGCATACCCATGCGCCGCATCGGCAAAAGCAGCTAACCCATTGGAACCTAAGCGGCCCGGCTGGCCGCTGAAGCGTTAAGTCCTAAACCCAATTTCAGGAGGATGTCCATGCGTAGCTTTGCAGGTCGTGATATTTTGTCTCTGAAAGAGTTCGAGCGCCAGGAATTTTTCCGCGTGTTCGAAATCGCCGAGCGGCTGGAGCCGATCGCGCGGAATCGGCAGAACAGCGATCTATTGAAAAACAAGACGCTGGTCACGGCGTTCTATCAGCCCAGCACCCGCACGCGCCTGGCGCACGAAGCGGCCATGCACCGTCTGGGTGGGCACGTCACCGGCTTCAGCGATGCCAAGATGACACGCGCCGGCGACTTCTATCAGGAGTCGATCAAGGACACGGTCAAGATGCTGGAATTCTACGGCGACGTGATCGTGATGCGCCATTTTCAACAGGGCGCGCCGCATGAAGCGGCCAAGTGGGCGTCTGTGCCAATCATCAACGGCGGCGACGGCTGGGGCGAACACCCGACGCAAATCTTGACCGACCTTTATACGGTGCTCAAGGAAAAGGGCCGCATCGATGGTCTGAAGTGGCTGGCCGTCGGCGATCTGCGCATGCGCACCATGCACTCACTGGGTTATGCGCTGTCCCAATTCGATTGCCCCATCACCTTCGTCGCCCCGCCCGATATGTCGCTGTTGCCCGAATTCAAAGAAGAACTGCGGCAGTACAGTGTGAACTTCAAGGAAGCCGAGCACGTCGAGCAAGCCATCGCCGACGCCGACGTGATCCTCGTCGAGCCGGTGGTGCAGCCCGATTACACCAAGAGTCGTGATGAGCGCGGCAAAGAAGTGGCCCTCACGCCCGCCAATTATCGGATTACGCGCGAGTTGCTGGAGACCAAGGCCAAGAGCGATGCGATCTTATTACACTCGCTGCCGCGCATGGACGAAATCCCCGTCGACGTGGACATCACCCGCTGGTCGCGCTACTGGCAGGAAGCGTTCAATGGCGTCGTCATGCGCATGGCGCTGCTGGCGTTAATCTTAGGTGCAACTGAGTAAACAAGGAAACAAGGATACAAGTAGACAAGGCTCGCTCCTTATTTCCTTGTCTACTTACTCCTTATCTACTTTTCAAGGAGACTAACCATGCAAACATATCTTCACGGCCGAGACCTGATCGGCGACCTCGATTTCTCGAAAGAAGAAGTCGAAACCGTCATGGATGTGGCGTTCGATCTAAAGCGCAAGCGCGCACTGAACGAGCCGCATCCCTACCTGCGCGACAAGGTGCTGGCGATGCTGTTCTTCTTCAGCAGCACGCGCACGCGCGGATCGTTCGAGGCCGGCATCGCCCAGCTGGGCGGCCACGGCGCGTTCATCGATTCCAACACGACGCAGATTTCGCACGGCGATACCCCCAAGGAAATCGGCGAGATCTTCGGGCGCTACTTCGACGGCATTGCCATCCGCCACTGTGACTGGCAGTTGGGCAACCAGTACCTCAACGCCGTGGCGAAAGCCTCGCGCGTGCCGGTGCTGAATATGCAGTGCGACATCTATCACCCGTTCCAATGCCTGGCCGACCTGATGACGATCTGGGAGAAGAAGGGCCGCGATCTGCGCCGCAAGAAGATCGTGGTGTCGTGGGCGTATGCCGCTTCGTACCTCAAGCCGATCTCGGTGCCGCAGTCATTGATCTTGCAAATGCCGCGCTTCGGCCTGGATGTGACATTGGCCTATCCGCTCGGCTTCGAGCTGATGCCCGACATCGTGGGACAGGCGCAGGAGCAAGCCAAGAAATATGGCACCGGCTTCGAGATTACTACCAGCATGGAAGAGGGCTTCAAGGATGCCGACATCGTCTATGCCAAGTCGTGGGGGCCGCTGCTGACCACCGCCGACAAGACGGAAGGCAAGAAGTTGCAAGATTCATTCAAGGGTTGGATCACCGACGAGCGCAAGATGAGTCTGGCCAAACCCGATGCGATCTACATGCACCCGCTGCCCGCCGACCGCAACATCGAAGTGACCGACGGCGTGATCGACGGTCCGCAGTCCGTGGTGTATGACGAAGCAGAAAATCGCCTGCACGCGCAAAAGGCCGTGATGGCGCTGACGATGGGATAGTACGAGGAAACAGGGTAAAGGAAACAAGTAGGCAAGGAGGGCACAATGAAGACCCAGAACAAAGCGGGCGAAGAGGTGAACAAGGGCTTTGAAGATTTGAAAGCGTGGCAGCTGGCACGTCAACTCATGATCGGATGCCACGAGCTTGCCAATCGCTTACCCGCGATCGAGCGACACGATCTCGTCTCGCAGATTCGCCGTTCATCTAAGAGTGTGATGGCGAACATTGCCGAAGGCTATGGGCGCTATCATTATCTGGACAGTCTGCGCTTCTTCTACTATGCGCGCGGTTCCCTGACTGAAACGATCAGCCACATCATCACAGCGCACGATCTGAAATACACCAACGCTGAGCAGCATCAAGCGCTCTATGATCTGGGTCGTGAAGCCGAGCGTACCCTGAACGGCTACATCAACTTCACGTGGAAGCAGCAACAAGGTCGCAACCACTACGGCGAACGTTACATCGCCGACGTGACTGACCATGTTCTGCCGCCCGCCGAGCCGCCCGCAGCATAGCCTTGTCTACTTATCTACTTGTTTACTTGAAATCAGAAAGGACTAAGACCCATGACCACTCCCCCCAAAAAAGTTGCCGTCGTCGCGGTTGGCGGCAACTCGCTGATCAAAGATACCAAGCATCAGGCCGTTGAAGATCAATACCTGGCCGCTAAAGAAACATCCTTCCATATCGCCAACATGATCGAGCTGGGCTGGGATCTCGTCGTGACGCATGGCAACGGCCCGCAGGTTGGTTTCATTCTGCGCCGCTCGGAAATCGCCGCGCGCGTGGAAGGCATGCACGAAGTGCCGCTGGATGTGTGCGGCGCGGATAGCCAGGGCGCGGTGGGTTATGCCTTGCAGCAGACGCTGCAAAACGAATTGTATCGCCGCAAGATCAACAAGCGCGTCGCCACGATCATCACGCAGACGCTGGTCGATCAGGACGATCCGGCTTTCAAGAATCCCAGCAAACCGATCGGCGGCTTCATGGACGAGGCGGACGCGAAGCGCCGCGCCGAGACGATGGGCTGGACGGTCGTGGAAGATGCCGGCCGCGGCTGGCGGCGCGTGGTGCCCTCGCCGCAGCCCAAAGAGATCGTCGAAGAGAGTTCGATCAAATCCCTGATCGACAACGGCATCATCGCCATTGCCGTGGGCGGCGGCGGCATTCCCGTCATCGACATGGGCAACGGCGATTACGTCGGAACCGCAGCCGTGATCGACAAAGACTTCGCCAGCAGCTTGCTCGCGCGCGACATCAAAGCTGATCTCTTCCTCATCTCGACCGCCGTCGAAAAAGTGGCGCTGAACTTCGGCAAGCCCGATCAGCAGTGGCTCGATCGGCTGACGTTGAGCGAGGCCAAGCAGTATCTGGCCGAAGGCCACTTCGCCAAAGGCTCGATGGGGCCGAAGATTCAGGCCATCATCTGGTACCTGGAAGGCGGCGGCAAGCAAGCGTTGATCACCAACCCCGAAAACATCGGGCGGGCGCTGCGCGGCGAAACGGGCACGTGGATTGTGAACGAGTAAAACGTAAAGCGTAACTGTACTTTTACGTTTTACGTTTCACGCTTTACGGAGCAAGCTATGGATCATGTGAAATCCCTCAAGTGTTTGATCTGCGGAAAAGAATACGCCCCCCACGAGATCGACTACGTCTGTCCCGATCATGGCGATGAAGGCATCGTCGATGTGCAGTACGATTACGATCTCATCGGCCGGCGGCTCAATCCGCAGATGTTGGAACAGAATCCCGATCGAACGATCTGGCGTTATCGGCCGCTGCTGCCGATCGCGCCGGAGAGTCCCGTGCCGCCACTCACCGTGGGAGGCACGCCGCTCTACAAGACCGATCGGTTAGCAGCGACCCTCAAGTTGAAGCACCTGTGGGTCAAAGATGACGGCCGCCTGCCTACGGCCTCGTTCAAAGATCGTGCCAGTGCGATAGCCGTAGTGAAGGGCCGCGAACGCAAAGCGGAGATCATCACGACGGCGAGCACCGGCAACGCCGCCGCGGCTCTATCGGGTTTGTGTGCCAGCGTGGGGCAGCGCAATGTGATCTTCGTGCCGCAATCCGCACCACCGGCCAAGATCGCGCAGCTGCTCGTCTTCGGCAGCACCGTGTTGTTAGTCCGCGGCACCTACGACGATGCGTTCGAGTTGTGCCTGCAAGCCGCGAAGGAATTCGGCTGGTACAACCGCAACACCGGCTACAACCCCTATATGACCGAAGGCAAGAAGACCGCCACGTTGGAAATCTGCGAGCAGCTGGGCTGGGACGCACCCGATCGGATCTTTGTGTCCGTCGGCGATGGCTGCATCATCGGCGGCTTGCACAAGGGCCTGAAAGATTTGATGGCGCTCGGCTGGATCAACAAGATGCCCAAGTTGATGGGCGTGCAAGCTGCTGGATCAGCCGCGCTGTATGAAGCATGGCGCACCAACATGAACGCCATGGACATGCAGCCGATCGACGCGCAGACGATCGCCGACAGCATTTCCGCCGGCATGCCGCGCGATCGCATCAAGGCGTTGGCCGCCGTGCGTGAAACCGAAGGCGCGTACATCAAAGTGAGCGATGAAGAAATCCTCGCGGCGATTCCGGCGCTGGGCCAGAACGCCGGCGTCTTCGCCGAACCCGCCGGTGCGGCCTCGTATGCCGGCTTAGTCAAAGCCGTAGCCGATGGGCTAGTGAACCCCGACGAGCGCATCGTCGTGTTGGTCACCGGCAACGGCTTGAAGGACGTGGCCTCGGCGCGCAAGTCGGTGGGCGAACCGTTTGTCGTGAATAAAGATCTGAATGACGTTAAACGTGTAGCAAGTCAACTAAACGCGTAACGAGTAATGAGTAACGAGTAAGCGTCTTGCTCGTTACTCGTTACTCATTATCTCAAAGGACATTCTCATGATCGATCTCACCCTTCAACCCGATCGCCGCAAGCGCGCCATTCAGCGTGCCCGCGAGCGCAACATCATCATCCCCACTTACAAGCAGATGAAGAATCCCACGTTGATTCCCGATAAGGTCAAGACCGGATTGAAGAACGTGGGCTTGTGGGACGTGAATCCGTTGAATCTGTTCCGCATCAACTGGCACAATGAACCCGTGCCATCGGGCGGCGGTTTCGGCGGCGTGAATTACCTGGAATTCCCGAAGGAATTGACCGGCGTCAACGCGCGCATCTTCGCCATCGTCGGCAAGTGGTTCCCCACGGGCGCGCACAAAGTCGGCGCGGCCTTTAGCTGCCTCGTGCCGCGACTCGTCACTGGGCAATTCGATCCGACAACGCAGAAGGCTGTCTGGCCCAGCACCGGCAACTACTGCCGCGGCGGCGCGTACGACTCGGCGCTGTTGGGCTGCCAATCGATCGCGATTCTGCCGGAAGGCATGAGCCGCGAGCGTTTCGAGTGGCTGTCCAAGGTCGCGGGCGAAGTCATCGCCACGCCCGGCACCGAAAGCAACGTCAAGGAAATCTTCGATAAGTGCTGGGAACTGCGCCGCTCCGGCCAGGACCTGATGATCTTCAATCAATTCGAAGAGTTTGGCAATCACTTGTGGCACTATGATGTCACCGGCCACGCGCTGGAAGAAGTCTTGCAGAAGGCGTTGAAACCGGGCGAGACGCTGCGTGGCTCGGTATTCACGACGGGGTCGGCGGGCACGATCGGGGCCGGCGACTATCTGAAGGAAGTCTTCCCGCACAGCAAGCTCGGTGCAAGTGAAGCGCTGCAATGTCCGACGCTGCTCAACAACGGCTTCGGCTCGCACCGCATCGAAGGCATTGGNNAGCACGTGCCGTGGATTCACAACGTGAAGAACAGCGATATGATCGTGGCCGTCGACGATGAAGCGCCGATCCAACTCATCCGCTTGTTCAACGAACCGGAAGGCCAGAAGTATCTGGCGCAGATGGGCGTGTCTGAAGCGCTGATCAAGCAATTGCCTTTGCTGGGCATCTCCGGTATTGCCAACGTGCTCTCGGCCATCAAGATGGCGAAGTGGTACGAGTGGGGCGAGGGAGACGTGGTCGTCACGCTTCTGACCGATTCGATGGAGCTCTACGGCTCCCGCCTGCGAGAACTGACCGCCGAACACGGTGCATACTCCGCTCGCGATGCCGCTGTGAGCTACCACCAGTATCTGATGGGACTGAGCACCGACTATGTTGAGGAATTGACCTACCCGGCCCGCAAGCGCGTCCACAACCTGAAGTATTACACGTGGGTCGAGCAGCAAGGCAAGACCTACGACGAGATTCAGGCGCAGTGGTATCAGAAGGATTACTGGACCAGCGTGCACGGCCAGGCCGATGCGATCGATGCGCTGATTGAAGAATTCAACGCGGAAACGGGTTTGTTGTAGGTGTGCTGAAGAGAAATCAGCCTTCTTGAGGGGTTGGCCGAGTGGAGTCCTGTGCTTCACTCGGCCTTTTTGTTTTTCGATGATGATCGACATTGGGCAGCAGTGACAAACGGTTGTTGATCATTCCTTGTGAACATCGATAATGTTAGAAGGAGGCGAGACATGAGAACAAAACTTGCTATTGCCGTGGTGTTGACTGTTGTCTGTTTGTTGCCCGTCGCCGCTGGGGCGAGCAATGCGCAGCAGGACGACCCCAATAAGACCCACCTCGATTACAAGGTGTATCTGCCCCTCGTCGCTAAGCCGCCCTGCACACCAACGAGGGCGACGGCCTATGTCGCAACCAGCAAGCCCGTTGTGAGAGTAGGAGAGATCATGACTGTGACTGGCGCAATCGTGAATGAGTGTTCGTTGGTTGGAATACCTGGTTTCCGCGTGTTCGCCGAACCATCAGGCATTCTAACGCCTTCGCTGGCAATGCGCGGAGGTTATCCCTCATCCGTGCCCATCGACGGGTACGAAGAAGTCACATTCACGTTGCAGGCAGTCGGAACAGGCGTGGTCACGGTCACGGTGACCGTGACCTACGAAACAGTAAACTATAACTTCGATCCCCCCGTGTTGTACTTTGACATCGTGGGGTCTAGTCCGACCGTTGTTCGTGTTCTACCCAAGCCATAAGGAGATTCCCGCAATGGTATCAGAAGGATTACTGGACTGGCGTGTACGACTATATCGTCGCGATCGATGCGTTGATCGAGGAGTTTAATGCGGAGACGGGGCTACTGTAAGAGCCTGTGATACAATCGTAGCAGAAGTAACGAGTAAATCACTTGCGGGAGCACTGCACCGCATGTGTTACTCGTTACTCATTATTTCCTCACCATGCACACATCACACGAATCGCGTCCATCTCTTACACGAGCCTATCTCTTTCTCGGCCTCGGCATCTTCTTCATTTCGTTCTCCGCCATCTTTACCAAGTGGACGCAGCTGCCCGGCGTGACCTCGGGCTTCTATCGGCTGGCGATTGCGGCAGCCGCGTTGGCGCTGCCCTATTTCAAGCGGCGCACGCAGCATCCACCACTCGACCGGCGGGTGCTGGCCCTGGCGGCTTTAGGCGGCCTGTGGTTCGCGCTCGACACGGCCATGTGGAACACTTCGCTAACCCTGACCTCGGCGGCCAGCGCTACCCTGCTGGGCAATACTTCGTCGATCCTTGTCGCGCTGGGCGCCTGGCTGATCTTTCACGAGAGGTTGCGCGGGCGCTTCTGGTCCGGTCTGTTCGTCGCCTTGATCGGTGTGCTGCTGGTCCTCAGCGCCGATTGGATCACGCCGCAGGATACGGCCGCCATTGCCGACACACGTACCCTGGGCAATCTTCTGGCGTTGACCGCAGCGTTCTTTTACGCCTCCTATTTACTGACCACACAACACATTCGCACCTCACTCGACACCGTTTCGTATCTGTTCATCATGTCGGGCTGTGGCGCAATCGTGCTATTGAGCTTCAACGTGGCCCGCAGCATGCCATTGACGGGCTTTCCTCCGCCAACATGGCTGGCCTTGCTGGCCCTGGGATTGATCACACACGTCGGCGGTTGGCTGTCGATCAACTACGCGTTGGGGCATATCCCCGCCTCGATTGTTTCCGTTACCCTCCTCGGCCAGCCTGTGCTAACGGCTATCCTGGCGATTCCACTGCTGGGCGAAGCGCTCTTTCCCTTGCAACTCATCGGTGGTATTCTGGCGTTGATCGGCATCTACATCGTCAATCGCTTTGGGCGCTGATCGCCGGGGTAAGGGGTCATGCCGCGCGCCACCTTTCGCTTCTATCAAGAGCTCAACGACTTTCTGCCGCCCGCGCAGCGCCAGGTTGTGTTTGAACACGAATGGCGCGACACCCCGTCGATCAAGCACCTGATCGAATCTCTCGGCGTGCCGCACACCGAAGTTGATCTCATCCTCGTCAACGATCGTTCGGTCGAATGGGATTATCGGCCACAAGAGAGCGATCGGATTGCAGTGTATCCCGTGTTCGAGTCGCTCGACATTACGCCGCTGATCCGCCTGCGACCGCAACCGCTGCGCGAAGTCCGCTTCGTGCTCGATGGGCATCTCGGCCGGCTGGCCGCTTATCTGCGGATGCTGGGCTTCGATACGTGGTATCAAAATCACGCCGACGATGCAGTCTTGGCAGAGATTTCAAAAGAAGAGCACCGCATTCTGCTGACACGCGATCAAGGTTTGCTCAAACGCAGTGCGGTCACACACGGTTATTGGGTGCGCGCCACTGTGCCGAAAGTGCAATTGCGCGAAGTGATCCAGCGCTTCGATCTGCAACGCCTGGCGCAACCCTTTACGCGCTGCCTGAGCTGCAATGGCCCGTTGCGCGCAGCGCCATTCGACGAAGTGAAAGACCAGCTGCCCGAGAACGCTGCGCGCTTCTATGCTGAATTCTGGCGCTGCACGGCCTGCGGCAAAGTCTATTGGCCAGGCTCGCATTATCAGCGCATGACGCAATTACTGCACGATGTTTTGTGGTAAACTGAGAAGTGAAGTGCAGTAAAAGGAGTCTTGCCATGCTTGCTCAAGTACCGATGGATGCCAAATTAGCGCAATCGTTGTAGCGGGTGGCCGACGAGCGGGGCGCAAGCGTCGAAGACGTGATGAACAATCTGGTACGCCAGTATTTGCGGGAAGTGCGGCACGAAAAACTCCTCGTCGAGTTTGAGCATTATCAAGCCATGCATGCCGAGCTCAAAGCAAAGTATCTAAATCAGCATGTCGCGATTCACGACGGCCAGCTGGTCGATGTGGATGCCGACGCCAACGTATTGTTGCGCCGTGTCCGCGACCGCTTTGGTGATACCCCGGTTCTGATTATGCAAGTTGAAGATGAACCAATCCGGGAATATGTGTTCCGTAGCCCGCGTCTTGACGTTTTAGATGATGCCGCTGCGCAGCGACTTCGCGCCCAACGCCAGACCACATCTTGACCCTCAGGTGAACGCCTCATGCCGGATGCGCGTCCGATTTTGAAATGGGCCGGCGGCAAAGGCCAACTGCTCGATCGTTTGCAGGCGCTGTTTCCGCCGAAGTTCAATCGCTACATCGAGCCGTTTGCCGGTGCAGGCGCGATCTTCTTCCGGCTGGTCAATCTCGGCCTCATCGGCGCGAATCCCCGCTTGCGCAAAGCGCCCGCCATCCTCAACGATCTTAATGCGGAGTTGATGAACGTCTATCAGGTTGTGCGCGATCATCTCGACGAACTCTGCGACGAGCTAGGGCGGCATCAGGCCCACGTGGGCGATATCGATTACTACTACTCCATTCGCGCGATGGATCGCGAACCCGATTTTGACCAACTGCCCGCGCCGGTGCGCGCCGCGCGCACGATCTTCCTGAACAAGACCGGGTACAATGGATTGTATCGCGTCAATCATAGCGGCTACTTCAACGTACCGTTCGGACGATATACGCATCCCACCGTGTTCGATCGGCCTGTGTTGCGCCTCGTGCACCAGGCCTTGCAGCGCGTCGAGCTGACCAGCCACGATTTTGCCCAGCCCCTGCGCTTAGCGCGCAAAGGCGATTTCGTCTATGTCGATCCGCCGTATCAGCCGCTTAGCCACACCGCCAACTTCACCGCCTACACTTCACGCGGTTTCGATTGGAGCGAGCAAGAACGTCTGGCCGAGTGGCTGGCGCGGATCGCCGCACGGGGTTGCGCCATTCTGATCAACAACGCCGATACGCCTCAAGTGCGCGAACTGTATCAAGCGGTCTTTGCTCAACGCGGAGTGGCGATCAAAATGCAGTCGTTCGAGACGGCGCGCAACATCAACAGCCAACCCGACGCGCGCGGCGGCGGGCTGGAATTGACCGTGTGGAATTACACGACTTAGCGTGTCATTCCGACGAGCCGCTTGGCGCGAGGAGGAATCTCCGCCCTAACGGCGACACGGTCGACAGGACAAGAGATTCCTCGCCACAACGCAGCTCGGAATGACACAGGTGAAGAGATGATCGAACTACACATCCCCGGACGCGAAAACATCCAATTGGAATATGCCGTCTTCGACGTGAATGGCACACTCGCCACCGATGGACAGCTGATCGCCGGGATCGAGCCGCTCATCGCACAGCTGCGCGATCAAGTGGAGGTGCGCTTGCTCACCGCCGATACGCACGGCAAGCAAGGCGAGATCGATCGGCTGTTGTGCCTGACGGCCGATCGCTTGAAGCCCGACGGTCACGAACGCGAACAAAAAGCCGACTACATCCGCGCCCTCGGCGCGCAGCACGTGGTCGCCATCGGCAACGGCGGGAACGATGTGGACATGCTGAAGGCCGCTGCGCTGGGCATCGCCGTGATCGGGCACGAGGGTGCGGCCTTTGAAGCGCTGGCCGCCGCCGATGTGGTCACGCACGACATCTTCGACGCGCTTGGCTTGCTGCTCAATCCCAAGCGCTTGATCGCCACGCTGCGCCGATAGCAACAACTCCCATGCGACTCGACGAACTCATGCGCGCCATTCCACCTGCGACGCGCGCTAAACTTCCCAAGCAACTGCAAAGCTTCAAGGTCGCCACGCGATCGTGGTTGGTGCAGCTCTACTACACCGATCCACTGCTGCATTACGAAGTGGTCACGTTGGGGGTCAAACGCGGCAAACTCGAGCTGGGCCTGCACTTTGAAAGCCGCAACCCAGCCACCAACGCGCAACTGCTCGACGGCATGGCGCGATATCTGATCGAGATCAAAGCAGAGTTGGGGGATGGCTTCGAGGCAGAGATGTGGGATCGTGGCTGGACCAAGGTCTACGAGACGATTCCGATGGAGACCTTTGACGAGGCGTATGTCGATCGGGTAGCGACGAGATTGGCGCAAGTGATCGTCGTCATGCAGCCAATGTTAGAGGAAGTGTCGCAATAGAGCAGATTGCGTTTTGATTGACTCCAACGCTCTTGGCGGATGGACACATCCGCCACAAAACGCTGGATGTGTCCATCCAGCAGGAGCGTAACCCTTTTAAGAAGTCGCACAATAGAAACCGGGGTTCTACATCCAGGCAGTATGCCGTGCGAAGATGTAGAACCCCGGTTTCAGTCCGTGACGAACCTCATTACGCATCACGTTTCACGCATCACGACTCCAGATCCGCCGCGTGTTCCTCATAATGTCCGTAGGTGTTATTCGCAATCCACTCGGCAAAAGGCTTGTCCTGCGTCCACGCAAAACGCTGCGGATTGAATAAGTCGTCGTCAGAGGCGTTGGCCGTTAAGGCAATCAATTGCGTATAGGCCGCCCGCTCTTCGCGCCGCACTTCATCGAGCGTCTGGGCTTGATGCTGCGCGTAAGCCTGGGCATTGAGATCGTCCAGCGCAGGTTCATCGGCCGCTGGTTCTGCGTCACGCATCAATTGCTCGTAGAGCGTGACGATGCGTCCCTCCCAAAAACCAAAATGCGCGATGAGGTCTTTGATCGACCAGTCGCCGTGCAGCGAGGGCACGAGCATTTGCTCTTCACTCAAACGCGCCAGGGCCACGTCCAGCTGTAGACGACCCGATCGGATGTTGGCGAGCAATTCGGCCTTGTTCATACTTTGGCTTCCGCTCTTTGCTTCTGCCAATCGTCCAGCAACGCGCGATTTTCGCGCAGCATCCACATCAGCACCGCGCCCGTAATTGCGCCGACGATCGCGCCGATCAATGCTGAGCCCACCACCCCGCCGATAAACGGGCCATTCAGGGCCTGGCCCACCAGCGCGCCCAGGGTGCCGCCAAACATATACGCCAGCGGCCAGGCCACCGCGCTCATTACCGGCCACCAGCCGGTTTTGTTCAACTCACGGCGCAGCAACAGCCATTGCGCCAGTCCCACGCCCAGCCCCATAAAGGTCAGCATCGCAAACGATCCTAAGGCGAAGCCCAACCCAGTAAACAGCGCCCACTGGCGCAGCTGTGGAATTTGTTCACGCAGCACCAACCACTGCAAGGTGCCAATTGCGAATCCGACGATCAACAAGAGCACCAACGAGACGCCCGCCAGCAGCAAAGCGGTCGATTGCGGCACTTGATCGGGGCTGGCATTCAACGCCTCGCCGAGGCTAGTCGCGCCCAGCAAGTTGATCACCAGCGCGTTGGCCAGGGAGCCGATCAACCAACCACCGGCTGTTGCCAGCACCCACTTCGCCCAGTAAACCGATTGATTGAACGTGCTGGGGGTTGAGGTATTGTTTGTCATGAAGGAACTCTATTCTGCGAGCACTAAACTGAACTCGCTGAGGATCATCGCCGTCGCGCCCCACACTTTGTGCGGCCCGATTTGATAGAACGGCACTTCCACAGTCGTGCCGCGCAGCGTCCACGGTTCACGCTTCACCACCTGCGGATCAAGCAGCATGGACAACGGTACTTCGATCAATTCGGCTACTTCGCGCGGATCGCAGTGAAAATCCGGTCGCCCCGCGACGTAGCCCACCGTGGGCGTGACGAGAAAGTTGCTGGGCGGAATGTAAAGCGTGGAGAGTTGGCCGAGCACTTCCACGTGCGCCGCGCCGATCTCTTCGCAGGCTTCACGCAGCGCTGTTTCTTGCAGCGACTCACCCGCCTCTTGCGATCCGCCCGGCAGCGAGATTTGGCCGCCATGCGTCAGGCCATCTTCGGTACGTTTCATCAGCGGGAAATACCACGCGCCCTCATGTTGATACAACAGAATCAACACGCCCGCCGTGCGGGCATCGGCCGGCGGCGCGGTGCGCAGGCTCTCAATACGGACCAACGGCGCCAGCTTGATCTGGGCGGCAATGCCCGGCAGCGGCTTCTGCAACGCTGCGCGAATATCGGCCTGTGTCAGTTGATGCCACATTCCGCACTCCGCGTTCCGAATTGGAGATTGCTTCGCATCCTTCGACTCCGCTGCGCTCCGCTCACGCCGTACCCGCGAAGCGGCGGCGCGCTGGGCGGGACGCTCGCAATGACGTGCTATCCCACGAGTTTGTAGCCCACGCCCGTCACCGTTTCGATCTGGGCCGTGCTGTGCGCGATCTTCTTGCGCAGGTGCGCTACGTGCACATCCACCGTGCGCGTTTGTCCGGCGAAATCATAACCCCACGCCAGTTCCAGCAGCTTCTCACGGCTCAATACGATGCCCTTATGCTCGGCCAGCGTCAGCAAGCAATCGAACTCTTTCGTGCGCAGCTCGATCGGTTGGCCGGCCACCGTCACCTCGCGCCGGGCCGGATCGATCGTGAGATCGCCGATGCGGAAAACTTTGGTCGGCGACGCGATCCGATCCGATCGGCGCAGGATGGCCTTCACGCGCGCGACAAGTTCACGGGGATTGAAGGGCTTGGTCATGTAATCGTCTGCGCCCAACTCCAACCCGACGATTTTATCGACATCGTCGTCACGCGCCGTCAGCATGATAATGGGCAATTCACTCGTAGCGCGCACGCGTCGGCACACTTCCCACCCGTCGATCTCCGGCAGCATCAAATCGAGGATCATCAGCGCCGGATCGACTTGCTTGATCTTGTCCAGCGCTTGCTTGCCGGTGTTGGCCTGCTCAACGCGATACCCGTCCTGCTCCAGGTACAGGCGCGCCAATTCGATAATATTCTGCTCGTCGTCGACGACGAGGATGGTCTCTTTACTCATTGTTGATTGAGGAGTGCTGAATGTTGATTGTTTTCAATCATCAATCAACATTCAACAATCGGCAATTACGCCAAGGCGATGCACTCAATTTCCACTTGCGCGCCCAGCGGCAGACCGAGCACCGCAATGGTCGAACGCGCCGGCGGATGCTCCGGGAAGAATTCGGCGTAGACGGCGTTCATCGCTTTGAAGTTCGCCATGTCCGTGAGGAACACGGTGGTCTTGACGACCTTCGCCAGCGACGTGCCGGCCGCTTCCAAAATTGCGCTGACGTTCTGCAGCACGCGGCGCGTCTGCGCGCTGACGTCGCCCTCGATCAACTGGCTCGTCTCCGGATCGATCGGGGTCTGACCGGCCGCAAACACGAAGCCGTTCACCCGAATCGCCTGCGAATACGGCCCGATCGCTTTGGGCGCCAATTCGGTGCTGATGACGGTGCGCTTGGTTGCTTTGGGCGCAGTAGTGGTCTTCTTAGCGGCGGGTTTCTTCACAATCTTTTGGGTCGGCATGATGGATTCCTCTCTTGAAGTAGATCGGTAGACAAGTAAATAAGGAAACAAGGATTAATCCCCGTAGGTGCAAAACTAACATATAAATGCCAGCTGGCACATTGAATTTTGGCCGAAAAAACAGGCGAAATCTTTGCTTATATGTTAATTTTGCACCTGTTGATTAATCCTTGTCTACTTGCCTACTTGTTTCCTTATTCACTCGTCCAACACATCCAGCGGGCCGCACACCGCGCCCACACAGCCTGGCCCGGTATGCACACCCAACACCGGCACGATCTGTCCGCGCGTGAAACGGGCTTTGGGCATACGAGCGCGAATCAGATCGTCGAGCGCCTGCGCTTGATCAGGCGAATTGGTGTGCAGCACGTGCACCCACGCCGGGCGATCCTTCATCTTCTCGTGCACCTGATCGGCGATGATGGTCAACGCCTTGGGAATGCTGCGCCCCTTGCCCACGGTGATATAAGTGCCCGGTCCCTTGTCCACCGTGATCACCGGCTTCAGATTCAGCAGCGCTCCGGCCATGGCCTGCACGCGCCCGATACGCCCGCCCTTCTGCAAATAGTAGAGCGTGTCCAGCGTGAAGAAAATCTCGGTCTGATCGCCTACTTCATGCGCACGCTTCACCATCTGCTCGACCGAATAACCGCGCCGGATCGCCTGCGCCACGGCGACGACTTGAAAGCCCTCCGCAGTGGACAACGTCTTGGTATCGATCAAGGTGATGTTCAATTCGGGGCACTGCCTGGCGGCCTGCGTGGCCGAGTTGAGCGTGCCACTCAGGCCAGAGGAAACATGCACAGAGACGATGTCTTTATCGGCTTGACCCACCCGCCGGTACAACTCGACGAACTCACCCACCGACGGCTGCGAGGTGGTGGGTAAATTATCGCGACTGGCGACCAGCCGGCGATAGAATTCCTCGGCTTGAATGTCCACGCCGCTGCGCAAAACCTCAGCGCCAAACGTAATCAATAACGGCATGCGCTCAATGCCGAGTTGAGCGAACATTTCTTCGGGTAAATCGACGGCACTATCGGTAACGATCTTCATGGCACGAGCTCCTGTGGCGAGGTAGGCCCATTGTACCTCAATCCGTTATAATCATTCCATGTCATTCACCGCCGATCAATCCACTTCTAAGGCGGGCCTCATCGTGCCGGGGCGGCGCTGAGTTACGCGTTGGCGCGCGTTATTCATCTCTCCGCTCGGCCACCAACGGCAGTGGCTGCGTACGATCGAAGTAGTAGACGTGCCGATCGGGAAACGCTTTGATCACCGCCGCATTGCCTAACGGTCCGAAGTCATACGCAAAGATCACGTCGCCATCGGCGAGGTGGGGCGCATTGAGCCAGCCCAGATCGGCGTAGTCGTGCCAACGATCGGTGTGCACAAACACCAGGGCGTGCTGCAGGTCCGCTTGCGCAATCGTGTTCAGCGCGCGCCGCGCCGATCGATATTCCGCAAAGCCTTGCAAGAAGCGCGGCTCGACGACGTACACGATGTTCCACGCAATCAACAACGGCAGCGCTACGTAGACCACTCGCCGCGGCGCGTCTAGGAAGCGACGCGGCGCGTCCATGAAGCGACGCGGCCAGGGATGGGGCGTCGCGCACACTTTGATCAAGCCACGCGCCGCGATGAGCCATAGAAACGGCATCGCTTCGGAATAATAACGCGGGCCGTAGAAGCTGCTGCCGCGCGCCCAATACAACAGGTACGCAGCAATCAAGAGGATGGGCGGCAGCATCAAGCCCCAGTCACGTTTGGAGAGCGGCGGCCACAACAGCCCGGCCAGCAGCGGCAGCCACGCTAACGACACGCCGATCACATCCGGCCAGCCCAGCCACATCAAGCCGAAGGGCGGAAAATCCAAGCGGAAATTCATGAGCGCCGTTTGCAGATTGTGTCCCCCGGGACTGACGCCGATGCCAGGCCCGAAGCCGATGCGATCCATCGGCCACCACAGCGCGTAGGTGTTGGTCCAGGGCGAACCTGTCAGCGCGGCGTTGTACAGCGGCAGCACGGCGGCCACTGCGCCGAAAGCGATCAACATGATGCCGTAGGCGCGCCACACGCTGCGGCGACGCTGAACCAGATCGATTAACGCCTGCAGGGCAAACGGCAAGCCGACGGCGAACGCCGTCCACGGGCGAGTGATAAACGCCAGACCAAGTGTAAGACCGGCCAGGGCGGCGAAGCCGATCGGGCGGGCACGATCCGATTGGCGTGGCCTGCGCGCGCGAATGAATCCCCAGGTGAAGAACGTCAGCAGGGCCATCGTCGCGATGTGCGAGACGAACGCTCCGCTCAACAACACAAACATCGGCGCCAGCAAACCCAGGGCCGCGGCCAGCACGCCGGTGTCGGCATCGAAGAGATCGCGCCCCACCAGATAGACGCCCAGCACGACAAACAACGCCGCCAAGGCATTGATCAGCCATAGCTGATTGAGCCATACACCGGGAGCCAACAGCAAGGAATAACCGGGCGGATACTTACCGAACATCCAGCCGTTTTCAGTGAGGATGAAGGGCAGGTAGAATGAGTTGGGCTGCACGCTCGGCACGCGCATGGCCAGGTTGCCGCTGGCAAATACTTTGGCCTGAAAGACGTTGGCGTGCTCGTCTTCGCTGTGCGGCATCGCGCCGTACACGCCCCACGTGACGGCGGTCGCCAAGATAAAGGCCGCGGCGCAGATCGCGATCACCTGCCAGTTGATGCGTTTCATGAAATAATCCCCATCCTTTGGTGGGACGAGATAGTCCCCATTCGTGGGTGGGATGAAATAATCCCCATTCTTGCCCACACTTGCACCCACTGCGTGGGCGCAGTGCGGTGTGTCCTTGCTGCAGGCGGGGTGGGCCGCTTGGGCGTGGTGGGATCGGAGTACATTATACAGTAAGGCCTCGCCCCCACGCTTTCGGCAGCCTCTCCTGAGAACCGCTGCGCGAAAACAGTTCTTTGCTCGCCGACCGCGCGGACGCGGTCGGCTGGGGTATACAGCAAAACTGTTGAGGGGCATACTGCCCGGCCATGCTCGCGCTGCGCGAAGCGGGCACATCCGGCGCCACCAGACGCTGGATGTGCCATCCAGCAGAAGCGTATCCCACAAGCCACCAACACTTTTGCGTTATACTCGGTCGGCTGGCGGGCCTTTACGCTCGCCGCGCCGGGGACGGCGGCTTGAGCACGTGTTGGGCGACAATAGAAAAGTCCTGGAGGGTTTGAGAATTCCAATTGACTCTGCGTGTTGAATCGTTGTATAACAGATGAAGCGGGGATCGACCAGTTCAGAAACTTTCTAACAGCCGCTTGTCTTACGAGAAATTGAAATATCAGAAAGGATGAGTTCTCATGACTATTCGATCGTTCATCGTTCCCAAGTCCGATGCCGGCGCAGTCAATCTGCGCACCGCCGGCAAGATCGATCCCAACAACATCGTGGGCATGATCAGTCCGGGCGTGAGATTGGAGTATGTGCTGCAAACCGGGGCGTGGTTTGTGGGCAAAGTGTATGTCTCCACGCAGGGGGCCGAAGTCATCAACGGCCAGATCATCCGGCCCAAAACCTTCAACGACTTCGTCAACGTGCGCACGTCGCCCGTGGTGGAAAACAACACCGATGTGGGTGATCTGAAGCAAGGCCAGCAGCTGGAGTTCATTAGCGCCTCAAGCGAATGGCTGGTGGGCCGCATCTATCTCTCGAGCGCGTGGTGCGAGGTGATCACCGAAGGCCAGCCCGACGTACAAGTGCCCGTGGCCGATGGGTTCGATGCGCCGATCGGATCGCCGCAGGAACGCGCGGGCTGGCAGGTGTGGCCCGGCGCGTGGATCGATGCGACGCCCTACGGCACCGATTACACGGCAACCGGCCGCCTGGCTTATCACACCGGAGCCGATTTGAATCTACCCGACGATCTGGATGCGTTAGCCCCCGTCTATGCGGCCGCGGCGGGCGTGGTGCGCGTGGCCGCCGCGTATCCCACGTGGGGCAATTTGATCATCGTCGAGCACAAGCTCAGCGATGGCACGCCGATCTGGACACGCTATGCTCACCTCAACGATATGGGCGTGCAACCGAATCAAGTCGTCGCGCGCGGCCAGCTCATCGGGCACATCGGCAACGCGTTCAGCCGCTACGCCTATCACCTGCACTTCGATGTCGCCGTCATCAATCTGGGCACGAATCCGTCGGATTGGCCGGGGGACGATCGGAACCGCGTGATGCGGGACTATCTCGATCCGCTGGCCTTCATCCAAGCCCATCGGCCGCAGCAGGCCAAGCCTCAGACGCAGTTGTTGATCGGCTTGCACGATCGCGAAGGCGGCGACTGGATGAAAGACAATGGCATTAAAGGCGTATGCCTCGCGTTAGTGCAGGTGCAAGATCAACCGGTGGCGCTGGATTTCACCGCTTTGGCCAACGCGGGAATTACGGTGCTGGTGCGCATCGGCTATGGTTACGCCGATGGCACCGGGACGATCGCCCCGCCCGATCGGCTGGCGGCCTTTGAAGATGCCGTGGCGCAGACGTTGAACAACGCGCAAGGCGTGACGGCTTCGCACTACTGCAATGAAATCAACAACGCGTCGGAAGCACCGGGCTGGAATCCCGAAGTCAATGCGCCCGGCCCCGACTACTTTGCATTGACGCCCGACTATTACATTCAATCCTACAATCGTGTGTGGTACAAGATCGGCACGGCGATCAAACTCGGCCCCGCGCCGCTCGATCCGTATTACGGGCCGCCCTTCCCCTATTTGAAATACAGCAGCAACAACCGCGATTGGTGGACGGCGATCATGAGTGGCATCGCCGGGGCCGATGCGTTGTTCCTGCACAGCAAAACGCAAGACAACAATCCCGCCAACATCCGATCGGGCACGCGCTTTGGCGGCGAACCGTTGACGTGGCAGTATTTCCACTTCCGCACCATCGAGACGGCGCTGCTCAATGTCCCCGATCGATTCGCCTCGCTGCCGGTGTACGTCAGCGAGGCGAATCCGCAGCTTAGAGGCGACAAGGTGCCCGGCTGGGAAGTGAATAACAGCCAATGGATCACGGAGTGCGTGAATTACTTGCAGAGTTGGAACGCGCTGGTGGGCACCCAGCCGATTACGGGCGCCATGTTCTATCGCTGGCAAAACGATTGGTGGGCGCTGGATGACAAGCCGCTGATTCTGAATCAGATCAGGATCGAGGCGAAGCGGTTAGGAATTTAAGGCTCTTCCGACTTCAACGGGAATCGCTCCCGCTGGATGGGTACACGCTACGCGAGCGCTTGGGAGCGGCGGATGTACCCATCCGCCGGGAGCATCTGACAATAACCCGCTCAAGTCGGATGAGCCGGATTTAATTAGGGTGTGGCTAATCTCAGTTGATCGCCAATGTAAGGACAGGGCCTTGCGCCTGTCCAAATGCGGGCGACCGCGAGGGTCGCCCCTACGGTGATTAAAATTTCACAACCCCCTGCGAGGGCTTCTTCCGCACGGCCCGCGCCGACGACGAGATGCGCAACTTCCTGCTGGGCGCGCTGGAATATCTCGGCTCTTTCGTCGAGGGCAACATCGAAGTGCCGGTCGCCATCATCCGCGCCATGAACGATGTGGGGAACGCCTAGCGCAGATCGAGGAGAGCGCCCTGCCCCCGGAGAAGCAGGACGTGCTGCGGCATGCGTTGTTGATGATGGCGAGGTTGGCTGGGGAAAACGGCTAATCTTCGGCCGCGTCATTCCCGCGCGCTTTAGGCGGGAATCCAGAGTTTCTGTTGGAATAACGTGCCAATCGTGAGCGTGGATGCCCGACAAAAGCATTCGGGCATGACGAAGGCTGCGGCATCGCCATCATCTGCGTCATGAACGATGTGGGGAACGACCGCTCCCCTTCGCAGCATTCGCAGTATAATTGGCTCATCAGCCTTGTCTGGAGTTTGCCATGGGTGTTGTGGTTGTTCCTAATATCAACCAGCGCCGCCGCATTCCACGCCGCGCCATCCAGTCTGTCGTGGAGCAGATCGCCGCGCAGTATGCTCCGGACAAGATTATCTTGTTTGGTTCCTATGCCTACGGCAGGCCGCGCCCTGAAAGTGATGTAGACCTGCTGGTCGTGATGAACACCACGCGCAAAGAAACCGAGCAGGCGATTCACATTTGCCAGTCCATATCGTACCGTTTTGGATTGGACTTAATCGTGCGCACACCGGCCACGCTTGCCCGGCGGCTGGCGCTGGGTGATCCGTTCCTGCAAGAGGTCGCCAGCCGGGGCAAGGTGCTGTATGAACGACCTGACCGCTGAGTGGATCGCCAAAGCGGAGGGCGATTACGCCACGGCGGGGCGCGAATTGCGCGCGCGCCGCCGGCCCAACTACGATGCCGTCTGCTTTCACGCCCAACAAGCCGTCGAAAAATACCTCAAAGCCTTCTTGCAAGAGAACGGCGCAGACTTCCCCAAAACGCACAGCCTGATCGAACTGCTGCAACTTGTCGTGCCATTGGATGCCGGTTTTGAATGGCAGCGCGATTTGCTGATTCGCCTTGAACGCTATGCCGTGCGCTACCGTTATCCGGGCGAATCCGCCGATCTGGATGAAGCACGGTCGGCCTTCAAAGCGGCGCAAGCGGTGCGAAGATTCATCCGCCAGCGCTTAGCACCAAAAGAATGAAATCACGTCCGCCATCGCCATCATCCGCGCCATGAACGATGTGGAACGCCTCGCGCAGATCGAGGAGAGCGCCCTGCCGCCGGAGAAACAGGATGTGCTGCGGCATTGCTTATTGCAGATTGCGAGGTTGGCTGGGGAGAATGGGTAGATGCCTCACCCCCAGCCCCTCTCCTGAGAATAGACAGCGATGCTCAGGAGAGGGGAACAGTGGTTTGACTCTGAGGATGAAATGACGATATGATTAGCCTATAACTGCGCGAATGTCGATAGATTGTTTAAGTTGCGGCGAGCGATCACGATAGTTATTCTGCTGCGTCGAAAACAATGTGGGGCAACAAACCTATGGGTAGCTACGGTATTCTTCGAATTGGCGACTTCGAGATCTACTCGACTAAAAACGACTTTGATCCATCATTGATGATGCTCTTTAGTGAGCAAGATAAGAGAATCCTGCCGTACGCACCAGCTGTCAACGAGAATGATTCTGATCCAGACTCGGAATACACGCCCAAGGCGATAGTCCAGTATGCGATCAATCTATCTGCGGCTCGAGATCGACTCGAATTTATGGGGTTCACCCTATTGCAGGCAAAGCACTACTTCCAAGGGGGCCTAGAACAGGAATTGGCCCTTTTAACAGAACGGCGTGCCAACCCAACATGGGCAAAACATGAAGCATTGAGAGCAACCCTAGATCGTGAAGAAATGGTTTTGAAAGTGCTTACCTTTGATACTTGGCTAGAAGGTTTTTCTTTCATTGTCAGCCACCAGCTAAACAGCGATACGGGCCTTTGGTACGAAAACAAACCTTCTGAACTGCCACTAACGCCTCTAGTACGCTACATGTTAGGAGGTTCATCTGAGAGTTCCTTTGGTTTTCCAGCATCAGATTTTCGGGCTTTTATGAGGGCAGCCGTTGAAATCACGGGCACAAATGCCGAGCTAGTTTATGACGTGACGGACTTGGTAGAAGGTGGATACTTCGGCGCTGACGAGGATCTCTGCAATTATGCGCGACGAGATATGGTCGAGGATTTTGCAGTCAATCATAAGACTGTAATTCTCACAGAGGGTAAGTCAGATAAGGCAGTCTTGGAAGGATCCATGAAGTTGTTTTACCCGCACCTAGTCGACTACTATTCATTTATGGATTTCGAGGGTGTCAGAGCACCCGGCGGTGCGCCAGCCTTAGTCAGTGTAAAAGAATAACTTCCGATTTTCCGTTAGCGACTGAGCTCATTTTGAAGTCGGCTT
>PMCF01000339.1:64342-64473 GCA_003154115.1 Anaerolineae bacterium | reverse complement strand
GAAGCCCCCGTCGGATAATGGCAGACCGTCACGCTCAAGCCGGTAGGATTCACCATGCGGTGTTGCAAGGCATACTTCCACAGGCGTGGGCGATACCCATTGCTCCCGCCGCCATCGGCCAAGATCAACAC
>PMCF01000339.1:64118-64307 GCA_003154115.1 Anaerolineae bacterium | reverse complement strand
TGCGAATCATAGACGCCATACGGAATGGCGATGCCCACGGCCAACGAGCGAAAGTCATAGATATTGACTCGATGGGGGTCACGACACCAAATCGTTCCGGCATTTTTGAACAAGCCGATCAACTCGCGTTTTTTGGTGTCCACATAGATGACCGGCCAACCGCGCTCGAAAAAGGCTTGTTTTTGGGCC
>PMCF01000339.1:0-64088 GCA_003154115.1 Anaerolineae bacterium | reverse complement strand
AGGCTACACGGATCGCCCGCCGTGTCATCTGCCAACAGATGTTCCAACGCGGTCAGGATCGCCGGGTCTTTTTTTCAACGCGTGGCTGTCCGCCCCCGACGGCACGGATGCGGTCACTCGCGTCCGCGTGTTCCAATTCCTGTCGGCCTTTGGCGATCGTATCGACACTCAACCCAGTAATGAGCGCGAGCTGGCGATCACCACCATGCCCTAATTTCTGAGACTCCAAGCCGACGTAGAGTCGCTGCTGACGCTCATCCAGCGTACTCACCAGAAAATTCATCTGTTGATGAAGATCTTTGGTGGGATTGGTTTTCCGTCGCCGACATTCTGAACAGGGACAGCGATATGCGGGCCGCTTCTGCATAACTGGTTACTCCAGCGAACTCTGACTGATGAGCATTATACCTTTGGACCGGCGTAGTGTTACCATCGCGTCAACTGGTATTCGCCGATCAAATACTCGTGATCTTAATGGTATCTTGTGTAACACAGCAACGCACCAAAATCGGAAGTTATTCTTTTACAACTGCTTAGTGGCAACCGTGAAGGCATTCATTGGGGCAGGAATCGTTAATCGCATCGTTGCATTCTTTGATAATGACACAGCTGCAAGATCGGCTATGCGCGCACTGGACGGCTTAAGAATTCCAAGGAACGTCATGATAACGCGGTATCCTAACATCACAGTGGCATGCAATTACCCAACTCTAGGCCCACAAGGTCCAGTTAACATGGACATCAACGGCTTGGCCGGCGGCATTGAACTCTATTTCGGTGAAGACATTCTCCGAAGCCAAGATGGGACATTAACGCCTGTTCAATGGCGAGGTTTTGATGAAGCACTCCGTCAATATCAAGGCGAAATACTAAACAAAGGAGACCTTCAAGAGCGCTTTGCGACCAAACTTGCAGCTTGCCTTGCTAA
This sequence comes from Anaerolineae bacterium, assembly GCA_003154115.1. Lineage (GTDB taxonomy): Bacteria > Chloroflexota > Anaerolineae > Fen-1058 > Fen-1058 > Fen-1058. The sequence continues at coordinate 63,160 of PMCF01000339.1, read as the reverse complement.
CCGCCAACAAATAGAAGATTACGACTGGAGTGGCATCAGAGCGATACTCGATGTATTACGCACGGCCTTTCACGAGAAGTAAGCACTTCGGCCTAGTGTGCCGCCTCAGTCAGTGAAAGGTCTATTTCGGATTTAATTTGACACACCTCAATAGCTCTTGAAGAACGAAGACCTGTCATGACCTACAACCCTTTCAATAAACCAATACATGAATTGACTGCCGCCGATCTCGACAAGCTAATTACTGATGAGGTGGCAGAAGGCTATTGGATAGAATACAAGAGCGAATTTCAGTCAAGCAAGAAAATTGCCCGAAGCATAGCATCTCTTGCCAACACCTATGGCGGCTGGTATTTCATAGGTGTTGAAGCCGATAAAACTAAGAATGCTGCGACAAGAGCTTGTGGATTTAACTCGAGCGACGTATCTGATCCCATTGCGAAGATCCGTGACAGTATTAAATCCAATATTGACCCAGTGCCCGTGTTTTACACACGTCTCATAACACTGAGTGGTGATCTAGCGGTCGCTGTCGTCTTTGTTCCGGATAATCAAGAGACTCCGTTCATTACAAAAGACGGGCGAATTTACCGTCGTGTTAGTGATTCATCTGATCCAGTCCATGAAGACAACCGCTATGCAATCGATCGGCTGGTTGACAATGGACGAGAAATAGCCAAACGTTTTGAAGAGTTCTGCAAAGATGACAGAACGTTCAGTCAGTCAGAAGAGGGGCAAGGGTGGGTGAATGTCTTCTTATTTCCACATCCACTTGGCGCAGTTCAGAGATTTGACATGCTATCTACTGAAGGGATTGAGGAGCTAATTCAACTCAGTCAGAATTCGATCAAGATATTTCTCGATAGATCAAGTGAAGTTGGCTACGGCAACCTTCCTCTCAATTCCGGCCAACTCGGATTCGGTTCGGTAAAACTGCGGCAGATTGAATCCAGCAAGGTCGGGTTCAATTCACTAACTGTCGAACTATTTGCGGATGGACGTGCCAAGTTCTTCATTCCGCTACAGTATCTTCCAGACCTGCATCAAATGCCCATCGAGAATTTACGATCACCAAAAGTTAGGCAGGTTTTAGATAACCTCAGGCAATCGGATAAGAAATTCGATACCCTTGTCCTTCGCTATTTCGACATTCAGCACACAATTGCTAGCGTGATGAATCTCCTCAACTTCTACCAAGAGTTTTATAGCAAAGAAGCTGGCCTCACGAGTTTGCGAGTCGCGAACACTATGAATGATGTTTGGCGATCAGTTCCTTTTTGCGATATAGATCAATGGGGAACACATGTTGAAAAGTTAGGTCTTCCCGTATTGAATAGTAGTGCAATTAGTATTCCTAGCCATGCCAGCAGAAAATTAGTACTGAATCTAGATGAAGATTCTCCTCTGTGGGTTACTATTTGTCCACTAATCGCTATGGGATTCGGGTTACCGCATAGCATGTATGGACACATTGCGTTTCGACCACGAGACTTGTAACGCATGAGCCATCCACCCCGCCGCTGCCATCGCGGATGAGGAGCGGCAGGGGGCCGACAGCGGACTTTGAAGCGGACAAACGGACAGAATCGGACGCGTGCTCGGTAGCCTGAGTCGCGCAACACATTGAGAGTGCTATGACTAGCTTACACTACATCAATTCCAAATTGTCTGATGCCATCGGCATTTTGACTGTTGACGAAGGCGATGCGCGCACGCGGCTGGCTAAGGCTTTGCCCAAAATCAGGATTCTTTCTACTTCGAGCTTCCCTGTCGAATTGCAAAAAACTTTGATTGGGTGAAATCAACGATACAGCGTGGTATAGGAGTCACTGCGCCCGGATGGCCTCCGCCAGCCAAACTAACCGGGATAACGAACCCCACTACCAGCAAGGTGATACAAAAGATTGTGGATATTCAAGACAAAATCGAATTGTTACTGAATTCGGAGATTGAATCGTGAGCCCCGCCGATGCCGCCGCAAATGAGGGGCAGCAGGGGGCGGGCGGAGCAACGAATAGTGCAACGGATAAACTGATGCGGGCTGTCAACGGACTTTGAAGCAGACACGCTGCGCGGGACACGTTCCGTCGGACGCGCGCTCGGCGGCAGGTTGCGGCGGGTGAGCATCGTGGCCGGTGGGCGCGCAAACACAAGCGCATCGGGGCAAACTGATGAGCCAATACGATGATCAAGTAAAGAGAATCAAGCAGGTTTTCGATACGAAAGAAATTCCGTCCGTAACCGCCAGGACGCTGCGCATCTACTTTGCGTTTTTGAAGAAGAACCTCGTCTGTCCATGTCTTCTCACGGGCATAGAAAGTATGGGGTTCTTCAGTTGGGAGGAACGTTTTTCATTCGGGTATGGCAGCGAAGAAGAACATCAGCAGTTGAGGCGCGAACGCGGTTCGTTCAATGACCACTACGAGTTGAGCACCTTTGATGCGCATGTGGGTGTGTGGGATATCCTGGCAAACGTGTATCGAATTCCACATCGCAAGAAGTTCACTATTCCGCTATCGGAATTGCAGGCAGTCGATAAAGAATCACTCAACTACCAGCTGCTAAACGATTACACGGTCTGGTTCGTGAACTGGCATTAAATAACCGCGGGCAGGAAGGTTGCAAAGGGGAAATGCACCAACCCGCCGCTGCCGCCGCGAATGAGGATCGGCAGTGAGCCGTCAGCGGATCGCTTCGCGAAGCGGATACGCTGCGCGGGACAGAAGTGGATGTATACTCGGCGGCATGGTATAGCGGGTGGGTGACCCTAACACACAAGCATAGAGTAGTCCAGTTGTCCAAGTAATGTGTCAGATTGAAATAGGCGAGATTTGATGCCATGAAAATTACCATTCTTGCCGTGGGTACTCGCGGCGACGTACAACCCTACATTGCGCTTGGCCTGGGGCTGCAGGCGGCGGGCCACACTGTCCGCCTTGCAGCAGCGTCCAACTTTGAGCAATTCGTTCGCGGCTATGGGTTGAGTTATGCGCGGTTAGAGGGCAACTTTCGCGAATTGATGGCAGCCGACTCCATGCAACAATTTATGACGAGCCGCAATCCGGTAAGCGTTTATCGCGAAATGACCCGGCTGCTGCGTCATGGTTTGGAGTGCTTCGCTGCGGACTCCTGGACAGCCTGCCAGAATTCCGACGCGATCATCTTTTCGACTATCGCCGTCACAGGCTATAGTGTTGCAGAAAAACTGGGTGTGCCGAGTTGCTGGGCGCCGCTGCAACCGATGAGCCGCACGCGCACATTCCCGGCCGTACTCTCACCGTTTCATACCAGTCGGCCTGGGATACTTAACTGGCTTACGCACATCGTTGAAGAGCAGACAACCTGGCAGCCTGTGCGTGAATTTGTCAACACCTGGCGAAAGGCTTTTTTGAGTCTCGAACCGTTCCCGTTCAACGGCCCGTATCACTCGCTTGAAAAGAAGCGCTTCCCGATCATTTATGGCTACAGTCCGACGGTCTTACCTAAGCCGGCCGATTGGGGTAGTTGGATTCATGTCTCAGGCTATTGGTTTCTCGATCGACCTGAGGATTGGCAGCCGCCTGTTGCGCTCGTGAATTTCATCGAGGCCGGTACGCCGCCAATGTATGTCGGATTTGGCAGTATGAATAACCGCGAAGCCAAGGGCATGACCAGGGTGGTCGTCGATGCGATCACAACGGCGAAACAACGCGCCATCCTTGCCACGGGGTGGGGAAGCCTGCACGACGCAGATTTGCCCGACACTATTTTCAACGTCGAGGCGATCCCTCATGATTGGCTCTTTCCACACCTGGCGGCAGCCATCCATCATGGCGGTGCGGGGACAACGGCGGCCGCATTGCGAGCGGGAATCCCCAGCATTGTCATTCCACAGATAATGGATCAACCATTCTGGGGACAACGCGTGTTTAACCTGGGCGTTGGGCCTTGCCCTATTCCACACAAGCAGGTTACTGTGAAACGTCTGGCAGAGGCCATCTCCACGACGATCATGGACAAGTCGATGCAACAACGAGCGGCTGCTCTGGGTAAACAAATCAGAACGGAAAATGGCATTGCCAGCGCGGTGGAATGGGTGACACATTGCTTATCAACCCAATAACAGGCTCAAGGAAATCCTCGTGAGCCAGGACTGGCCGTACAAGCCACTGATGCTATTGCGGATGAGCGACGGCGGGAGCCATCACCGGACTTTGAAGCGGACACACGGACAGAATCGGACGCGGTGTCAACGAATGTGCAACGAATCCACGGATGCGCACTCGGCGGCCATCAAGACCTCGAAGGGTTTTGAGCGACGATCGGATGAAGGTCGTCAGCGGATGGTTGAAGCGGATAAACGGATGCGGGCCGTCAGCAGACTTTGAAGCGGACACACAGACAGAATCGGACGCGGTGTCAACGAATAGCGCAACGAATCCACGGATGCACACTCGGCGGCCATCAAGACCTCGCAGGTTTTGAGGGACGATCAGGCATCGGCTGACAGTCGATCGATACGTCTGGCCAGCAATGCGAGCCAATCTGAAAAATCGTTTGAACAAAACAGTATTTAGGGCTATACTTTTCATGTGGAATTTGAATGGGACCCACTCAACGCCGAGTATAATTTCAGGAAACACGGGGTTGACTTCACCGAAGCGGCCACTGTGTTTAATGATCCGCTATCTGTTACCTATACTGACCCTGATCACTCGGTTGATGAAGACCGGTATATCATTATCGGTCTTTCAATGACCAGGCGCTTATTGATTGTGGCACAGACTGATCGAGGCGCCGCTACTCGCATCATTAGCGCACGAGAAGTGACGAGCCGGGAAAGGAAGCTCTATGAAGGATAAAATCGAAACGCCATTAGATGATGACTTGCGCCCGGAATACGATGAAACCGTACTGAAAGACGGGGTGCGCGGAAAATACGTGGCCCGCTATCGCAGTGGTACCAATCTGGTTTTGCTCGCCCCGGATGTTGCCGCCGCCTTTCCCACTTCCGAATCGGTCAATGAAGTTCTGCGCATGGTGATCAAAGTCGCGCAACACTCTACGGCAGCGGCGGAAACCCGCTAATTCCCCGAAGTCCTCCGCTTCGAAATAAACACGCACGATTTCACCGGCTGCGAAGCCTGATAGGCCACGACGCATGAAACTTGTCGCATTGTCTGAAGTCAAAGATGATTTGTCCAGGTATCTCCGGCTGGCCGAGAAGGAAGAGTTGATCATCACCCGTCACGGCAAGCCGGCGGGCATTCTGATCGGCTTTGAATCGGAAGATGACTGGTTTGAATATCGGCTCGAACATGATCCGGCGTTCTTGCAGCGGGTTGAACAGGCGCGGCAAAGTCTGCGGGCCGGTCACGGTGTGAAGTTGGAAGACATCGCGGTGTAGGAGCAATTCTCTTTGGCGCTGCCTCACCTCGCCGCCACTATGGATAAGGGGCGGCAGCAAGGCCATCAGCGGACTTTGAAGCGGACGCGCACTCGGCGGCATCAAGACCTCGAAGGTTTTGAGCGACGATCGGGCATCGGCTGACAGTCGATCGATATGTCCGGCCAGCCTTGCCAGCCAGCCGGTGAAAACCTTCGAGGTCGCGCTTTGTAGCGCAATGCAATTGGCCATCAGTTTTCGGTACCTCGTTTGTAACCTCAGCGGCCGCTTGACGGCAATACAATTTGTAACTACAATCTAAGCGTGCGCTGCGACTGGGACGAAACCAAACGGCGGGTCAATCTCCGCAAGCACGGCATCGATTTCGCCGATGCAATTCGCGTCTTTGATGGCCTGACCGTGACCATCGAAGATCCCCGCTTCGATTACGGCGAGATACGGTTTCTGACGCTGGGTCTGCTCCGCACATTCGTGATTGTGATTGTTCACACTGAAACGGCAGAGGTCATTCGGATCATCTCCGTGCGTAAAGCGACGAAGAATGAAGAAATCCACTACTACCAGGAAATCGCAGACTGATTGGGCGCGACTGGAAGCCATGGGCGACGACGACATTGATACGTCGGATAGCCCCGAAATTGCGCCTGAATTGTTCGCTAAGGCAATCGTGCGGCAGGGCTTGAAGCCGGTCAGCCGCAAATCACAACTGACGCTGCGGCTGGATAGTGATGTCTTGACCTGGTTCAAGAGTCAGGGCCGCGGCTATCAGACACGCATCAACACCTTGCTGCGGGCGTATATGAACGCGCATCGTGAACAATCGAAAAATGCCAGAGTAAGTTCGCGCAAGGGATGAGCAACACTCGCAAGACCCCGCCGCCGCGAATGAGGGGCGGCAGGGACCGTCAGCGGACGTTGAACACGCGGCGACCTGGTGGGCCGCGGTGCAGCGAACTTTGGCCGAACACGATGCGGGTTCGCCCGTGCTCGACCCGCTCGGTGAGGCCGCGGGGCCACGCGCGGCGCCGCGCGCCCTAGTGCATATTGCCGTCCACCTCCTGGCTTGGGCTAAGACCCGCTGGACTGAACTGGCGGACTACGGCCTACAAGATCGGTTCCGGTTCCTCTGGCACTGGGGGGCCAGCCGCGGCTTGGGCCGCTTGATCTAGCCCAACAGACTTTGCGGATGGTGTCCCGCTTCGAAGGGGCGTATGCTGTAGTTGAACAGCGAAGTCGTGGAACCTAACGTGGTGCTGATCAAGTGACCGGCTTGATCGTAACGATACTTGCTGTTGCCATCGCTGAACAGATTACCGTTGTCATCCCACATGTGGGCTTGACCATTCACGCTCGGCAGGCGATTCGCCGCATCGTAGATGTAGTTCGTTGTCTGCGTGCTGGTGATCGTCGCGGTCTGTACGGTGCGATTGCCGAGGGCATCATAGTCAAAGTCAAAAGTGTAAGTGTCCCAGTACGGATACTACGGCTGTGGCTTATATTGGTAAATTTGATTTTCCCAGGCTGTCCAGATATTTCCGTGCCTGTCTTCGGCCACCGCCGAGCCAACACTGCCAACCAGATACCACTTGTCTTTCTGCCAATCATACTTCACCAACCCTGCTGTAGCGGAGAACCAGAACATCCCATCAGAAGATTCAAAAATTTGATCTGGCTCCAACCACTCAAAATGATGCCTTTCCTTGACAGGATCAATGTAGTCAACCAGGAAGACGTCTGGGAGAGTCTTGAAGTGCCATTGCGGGGACGCAGAAGATTGGAGGTCTAACCATGCCGTACTTGTCGTCCATAAGCGTCCTGCCTTGTCAAAGTATAGATTAGGTAGAACAGAATGCTCTCCGAGCGGATAACCATAATCTTGCAGCGCTTCAGTATTAAAATCGTAGCGCAGTACTTTCACTTTCCAGTTAATTGCCTTAGTTCCCTGTGATGTAAACCAAAGTGAGTCATCTGGCGCCAGGACGATATGATCAATTCCATGTAACGACATATTAGCCAGTTGTGGTTCCAGGGGTAATTGAGTGGCTTGGTTGGTGACTGGATTGTAGCGCACGACATTGTCATGTACTCCAGCATGGATAAGCAGCCATAGATCGCCTTCTTTATCTTGAAAAATCTCACGAGCTGAATCGCCTTGCACAAGCCCATCCGCATCATGAATTTCCACAAACCGATCCGTCGCGGCATCATATCGACTCAATAACCATCTGGGTTTCGAGGCATACTCTATCTGCAGTTTACGGGCCTGTTCTGCCGACCCGGCAAACTCCATTCCAATTCCCCACAGGGTTCCATCTTGCGCTACCAGCAATCTATCCGGCACCCCCATCCCCCCTACAGGTACAGTGTACGTGACTAAAGCCCCTGATACAAGGTTGTAGCGAATTAGCCAGCTGCCTCCATTAGGTGTTGTTGATAAATCAACACCTCCAGCAGTGACGATCCACAGGTTAGCATCTGAAGTCACAACGAGGCTGGTTGCGTACCAAAAGGGAACATTTTGACTTATGCTGGGGGCTAATTGCGGTTGCCAGTCCCGCGGAATGAGCGTTGGCGCGGATGGCGTAGCGTTATTTACTGGCGCTGGCTGTACCGTCGTTACGGCCTGGGTATTCTGCAGTGGCCCCGTAATGCCTGGTAGTAGTGAACATGCAGCTAACAGCAAAACCAACGTGACAATGCCGATCAACTGGTTTCGGCTCGAAAATAGATTGGGCATTTTCATTCACCCGTCCTTGTGGCGCATAAAGAAATCCAAAGTTACATCGACAACTTCCTGGCGTACTGCGAGTTGATAGTGGCTTAAAGTACCAAAACGCAACCCGGCATTTGAACTTGGGTCTTCCAGCTGGGGCGAGCCTGGCAATGGCCTTGATTCCAACACTTGCTGCGAGGGGATTTGCGAACAACCCTGAAGGGTCTATTTTATTGACCGGATTGCCATCTGTATAGTTCCATCCGTTTATCGATCCTGGCCGCATCGCATCTCCACTCCAGGGATCACGTGCGAGGAAGATGCCCAGCGTCGGATTCATGTAACGCGCCCGCAGGTAGATCAAGCCCGTGTCGGATTGCGCGCAAGTATAGGCGCGATGGGATGGCTGGTCAATGATGATAAGGCGCGAGAAACCGGGTTTCTCCACGTTCAAAGTTCAATCCCATTCAGACCGGAGAAACCCGGTTTCTTCGTTAAACAAAAACCCGATCGAGCCACTCGCCCGATCGGGTTTTGCATCATGCCTCACGCATCTTGCTCAATCCCACTTGAATTTCCACACCGCCACACCGAACATCACCACCGACATCGCCACTAAGACCGCGCATTCCGGCAGCACTTCGGCGATGCCGTACCCGCGCATCAAGATGTCTTGATAGGCATTCAGCGCCCAGGCGTGCGGCGAGATGACGCCCAGCGTCTGCATGAACTGCGGCATGACGAAGCGCGGCACCATCACACCGTCGATGGCGGCCAACATCGGAAAACAAATAAGCCCCCGCTCATATAACGCTGGGGGCCTACTAAAAGCTGCACCTAATCATCTGGCACTGAGCTAATCACGCTGCTTTCATCAACTTCCTTACGGCTTCCGCCGTGTCCAGTTGCAGCGCTTGCCCGGCGACGGCCTGCGCCTCTTTGAGCGTCAAGCCACGAATGACCTGCTTGGCTTTCGGAATCGATCCTGAGGCCATGCTGAGTTCCTTCACGCCCAGGCCGAGCAAGATGGGAATCGCCACCGGGTCGCCGGCCAGTTCGCCGCACACACCCACCCATTTGCCGTGTACGGTGGCGGCCTGCACGGTCTGTCGAATTTGAATCAGCACCGCAGGATGCAGCGCATCCTGCAAATGCACGACCGCCGCATTGCCCCGTTCCGCCGCTAAAGTATATTGCGTCAGATCGTTGGTGCCGATGCTGAAGAAATCGACTTCGGGAGCGAGGGCGTGCGCCAGGATGGCCGCTGCCGGAATTTCCACCATGATGCCCACCTGCGGTGGGACGCCCACCTCCACCCGATCGGCCAGCAATTCCGCGCGGGCTTCGTTCAATAGGACGCGAGCGCGGCGCACTTCATTCACATCGGCGATCATGGGGAACATGATCTTCAAGTTGTGACGCGGCGTCGCGCGCAGGATGGCGCGCAGCTGCGTCTTGAACATATCCGGCCGATTGAGGCACAGGCGAATGGCGCGCTGTCCCAAGAACGGATTATCTTCGCGGCCCAGATCGAGATAGGCCAGCGGCTTGTCACCGCCCACATCCAACGTCCGTATGATGACGGGACGTTCACCCATCACTGCGGCGATGGTTTGATACGCGTCGAACTGTTCTTCTTCACTGGGCGCATCACGCCGATCGAGGAACAGGAACTCCGTGCGCAGCAAGCCCACCCCTTCCGCGCCGTTGTCGAGCGCCACGCGCGCATCTTCCGGGCTGCCGATGTTGGCGACGACCTCAATCGAAACGCCGTCTTTCGTTACCGCCGGGGCCGCGCTAACCGATCGGGCCGTTTCACGCGCCAGGTGCCATTCCTTCAGACGCTTAGTGTAAGCGTTGATCACGGCTTGCGTTGGCGCAGTCAAGACTGTGCCGCCCTGCCCATCGACGATCAGATTGGCGCCATCTTTGATGGCCATGACCGTGGGACCGATCCCCACCACCGCCGGAATGCCCAACGTCCGCGCCAGAATCGCGCTGTGCGAGGTGGGGCCGCCGCGCTCGGTGCAGAGGCCCAGCACTTTGGATCGATCGAGCCGCGCCGTGTCCGAAGGAGCCAAATCGATCGCCAGCAGAATGCCGGCGTGCGGCATGTCGGCCTGCGCCGCTTGTCCCGTCAGCTGCATCAACACCTGTCGACCGATGTCCTTCACGTCCGCAGCGCGGGCGCGCATGTATTCGTCGTCGATGGTTTCGAACGACTGCGCTGAAGCATCCACCGCCGCGCGCCACGCCCATTCGGCGTTGACACGCTCGGCCTCAATCTTTTGGCGCACGCCGTTTAAGAATTCCGGATCGGTCAAGAACATCAGATGCGCATCAAAAATTGCTGCATCGTAGGCATTGGCCGTGCGCGCAATTTGATCGCGCAATTTCAGAGTGGCCTCGCGCACGACCGCCAGGGCCGCCTGCAAACGCACCCATTCCGTCGCCGGGTTCTCGATGGCGCGTCGTTCGACCGGCGGTTCGGCAAAGTGCAGCAGCACCGCCGGGCCGATGGCATAGCCGGGTGAGGCCGCAACACCTGTCAACGTCCCCGCTTCGGCCTGAGCGGTTGGTTGCGCCACCGGTGTTGCGACCGGCTGAACTTGTTCGCCATTCTCGCCAAACTTCGACGCCACCAAAATTTGCAGCGCCTGCAAGGCTTCGGCTTCATCCGGCCCGGCCGCGTAGATGCGCAGGATTTCGTTCTGCCGCGCGCCAAACGAAGCCACGGCGTTGATGCTCTTGGCATTCACGCGCTTGGCGTCGTTGCTCACGCGCGCAATATAAATATCCGACTTAAAACGCGCTGCCAGCTGCACAAACTGCGCAGCCGGACGCGCATGCAACCCCAGACGATTCTCGATCTTCACCGTGACGCTTTGCGCGCCGCTGAGGGCCGGCAAAACCCCCGTGATCTTCGTGAGTTGTGGATGCCAATTGCTCAGGTGTTCGGCTTTAGCGGCCAGCGCGCCCAGCGCTTCATTCGTCACTTGATCGATCGTGCCGCCCAGGCTGGCCTGTACCGCCGCCGCAATCGAACCCTCCACCAGCGGCGCGGCGACCAGCCGCACTTTGGCGCGTTTCTCGGACGACAAAAACTCCAGCGCCATTTCAGCCGCCATCACGGCGCTGCCCAAGTCCATCAGCACGACCACGCCGCTGTCGCTGTAGGCCGCTTCGATGGCATGAAAAATTTCCTGCGCGTTGGTTCCCAGCGGATGCTGCGCATCGCCGGTACCGGCCGCCGTGGCAATCACGATCGGCTGTTGCAGCGTCATCGAGTGAGCCAATTCGGCCACACCGAGAACCAGCGAGGGACTGTGCGAAACTAAAACAAGGTTGACCATTTTATCGATCGCGTTCCGTTCGATAGACTGCATCACTCGCCACGGATCACACTCCGCAAGCTGGGCAGTTCACCACTTCGCTAACGTCCGCCAACAATTGCGTCGTAATCGCCTGTGGATCGCCGGACGTGAAACCAACCGCGCCGCAGCGGCAGGCATACCAGCCCACCCGATCGGGATCATACGGCACGCTGCGCGCCGATCGAAGGTGCATCTCTTCCACGTGCATCTTCCAGCGCGCATTAGTCAAGAGGCGCTGGCACTTCGTTTCGGCTGTTAAGCGCTGCACGATCTGCGCAAAATGTTCCCGCGTGCAGTGCCGCATCAGCAAAACCGCCACCGTCACATCCGGCGGATACTTCCAGGTCAAGGCATCTGCCTGGATGACGCTGAGCTTGTCGGGCCAGCTCAGCCGATCGGTTGGGAGCACAATCACCGCCGCATTTTTCTCCACGGCATAGACCTGCTGCGCAATCGCTGCCAAACGCCGCGCTAATCTCAAATCGCCCGCGCCGATATCCAGCACCACATCCTGTGGGGTGAGGCGTTCGACGACGAACTGATACGTCTCGTCATCGTAGGGCGCGAAAGCCGCTTCCCAATCCCACCCAGAAAGGGGGATTGTTTCATTGACGATCACACCCGCCCCTGCGACACAATCGTCACGCTCAACCAGATGCCGTAAGCGATCATGATGAGCCCAATCACCGTGAGCGCGGCCGTCCAATTGCGTTCCGTCGCGGGCTTCAGGCCCAGATCGAAGAGGACAGCGCGCACGCCCAGCAGCGCGTGCCACGTCACGATGATCAAGAACGCGACTTCCAGCAAGAACACGAAGGGATTCGAGAGATACTCGGCGACTTGCTGATAGTTGCGCAGGCCGCCCTTAACGACAAAATGCTGCACGACCATGTGCAAACCAAGTAAAACCACGAGCATCACACCCGTGAAGGCTTGCAAAATCCATGACCAACTGCTGGATCGCTCACGCGTAAGTTGTTTCTCTACCATCGCCGCCTCACCTGTAGCGCAAGATAATATCTTGCGCTACTTAGTCTCTGCAAAAATCGCCAGGGCGCTCAATAAGCTAAACACGATCGTCAAGACCAGCCCAATCCACAACATCATTTTTTGGCGTGGCACGCCGATGCCAAACCCAATGAGCGCTAAGCGAATGCCATTCAGGCCGTGCGCCAAAATGCCGATGATCAATACCACGTCCAGCAGCAAGAACGCCGGCGCTTTGGCGATGGCGACAAAGTTGTCCCAAGCTGCCGGGCCGACCGCCAGCTGGCTGAGTATGACGAGATGCAAAAACAGATAGAGCACTAAGCCGGCCGCGCTGAGCCGCATCACCACGTACGCCCAGAAGCCGACGCGCTTGCCTTTCAGATTGAACCATTCCAGCGGTTTGCGCTGTACGGGTTTAGGTTCGACTTCAGTTGACATCTTTCCTCCGTGCTGGTGGCTACCAACAACTAGCCACCCAACAAGCGCTTAATCTTGCGAGCGGCCACCTTGCGTTTCAAGCGCATAATCGCCGCGCCGGGATCGACTTCATACGGGCAGGCTTCCGTGCACTCAAACGAAGAGTGGCAGCGCCATAAACCGTGCTCGTCGTCGATGAGCTGATAGAGGCGCTCCGCGTCCAGGCCGCGCGGTTCGGCCAATGCGCGTTCAGCCGCCGCCAACGCCATCGGGCCCAGGAATTGTGGATCGGTGGCCATGACCGGGCAGGCCGACAAACACAATCCACATTCCAGGCAGTTCTCAAAGCGCTTGAAAGTTTCCACGCCGTTGGGCAGCGGCTCTGTGCCATCGGGGCGCAGCGTTTCCGCATTGCGGATGATGGGCATGCCGATCAATTGCATGCGTTGATAGATCGGACTGGCATCCACGGCCAGGTCGGTGATGACGGGCATGTTGCGCATGGGATCGATCTTCAGCGTCGCACCTTCGCCGTAGTCCTTCACCGGCGTCACACACGGCAGCTTTTCCTGATCGTTCACCAGCAGGCCGCACGATCCGCACGAGGCATGATGACAGGCATGGCGAAACATGATCGACATATCGTGATCGGCCCACGCCCGCTCGATCGCATCCAGCACGTTCCCGGTATCCGGCACTTCCACGGGAAACGTGTCGTAATGCGGCTCGCTGCCGGGCTTGTAGCGGTACATTTTGACGTTGAGTTTCATGAAACAATCCCCATTATTGGGTGGGACGAAATAGTCCCCGTCTTCTGGTGGGATGGGTCTGCTCCGTAAAACGTAATCTGGTCCTTTACGTTTCACGTTTTACGCTTCAGTTATTGTAATAATTGCGATACGATTCCAACACCACTTCGCGCGTGCGGCATTCGGCCGAGACGCCGAGCTTTTGGCACACGATGTTAGTGGTCGCTTCGGCCATGGCGCGCGCCGTGGTCGTCTTGCCGCCGGAGATGGTCACAAAATTATCGACGCCGTCATGGGTGTGATCGAAAGCCTCAAAGGTGCGGCTGACTTCGCGCTCGTCGGCCACCTTCTTGCCGATCAACGGTCGAGCCACCACCATCACGCCGCGAATGGGATTCTGGCGCAATGCCGGAATCAGCTTTTCGCCATAGTCGATCATCATGTCGACATGTTCTTGTGGAATCTTGATCGCATTGGCGTCGTCGATCTTCCACGAGGAGGTGCCAACGATCGACGTCATGCGCTGCGGCACCACGATGTCGCCATCGTGCGGCTTGTTCAAGCGATTGACCACCATCTGATTCAAGCGCTTCGACACCGCGACCATGACACCTGCCGTCGGGACCACTGGCACGTCGACGTTGGCGAAGGCCGCAATATGCCCCGCCCATGGGCCGGTGGCGTTCACCACCAAATCGCCGCCGATTTCGTATTCTTTGCCCGTTCGATAATCGCGCACCTTAACGCCGGACACGGCCTGGCCCGACATCAACAGACCGGTCACTTCGTGATACGGCAAAATACGCGCGCCGTTCTTCTTGGCTGTAGCCAGGAAAGACAAACAGAACCGATAGGGATCGAAGACGCCATCGGGAATTTGAACGGCCGCGAGAATTTTCGGATTGAGATAGGGTTCGATTTCCAGGGCGCGCTTCACCGGAATGTCGCGGGCCGGGATCCCGCACTGCGCGCACCCTTCCAGAAACGTATTTTTGAAAGCCAGATCAGATTCATCGACGGCGACGAATAACCCGTCGTTGAGTTCCAGACTGGCGGGCATGATCTTGCGCAAGACCCTGTTTTCATCGATGCATTCCACCGCGCCTTCGTGATCCGTGACAGCGTAGCGCCCGCCGCTGTGCAACAGACAGTGATTGCGCCCGGTTGTGCCGGAAGCGATCTCACCCCGTTCGATGACGGTGACATCGAAACCACGCAGGGCCAAATCATGAGCCGTGGCCGTACCGGTCGAACCGGCGCCCACCACGATGACGTGATACTTCTTGGCCATACTCCAGACTCCTGACACCAGATTTCAACCCGATCAAATGGTGCCACCTATGTAGGGGCGAGGTCGAAGACGCCGCTCGGTTCGCGGCGCACCTCGCCCCTACTCAGAGAAACCTCACAGGTTTTGAAAACCTGTGAGGTTTGTCCAGTCTATTCGACCCAATCGAAGGTCTTGGTGACGGCTTTCTTCCAGCCGGCATAGATCTTCGCGCGGTGATCCGCATCCATCTTGGGCGTCCACTCGTGATCCTTGCCCCAATTCGCACGCAGGTCTTCCACGGCTTCCCAGAAGCCGACGGCCAGGCCGGCCGCGTAGGCCGCGCCGAGGGCAGTCGTTTCGGCGACCACCGGGCGAATGACGGGCACACCCAACACGTCAGCCTGGAACTGCATCAACGTGTCGTTGAAGACCATGCCGCCGTCAACCTTGAGCGCGGTCAAGTCTACGCCGGAGTCCTTGTTCATGGCGTCCAGCACTTCACGGGTCTGGAAGGCCGTGGCTTCCAGCGCCGCGCGGGCGATGTGGCCCTTGTTGACGTAGCGGGTCATGCCTACGATGGCGCCGCGCGCATCACTCTTCCAGTAGGGGGCGAAGAGGCCGGAGAACGCGGGCACGAAGTAAATGCCGCCGTTGTCCTCAACGGTATTCGCTAACGCTTCGACATCGGCCGACTTCTGGATCAGGCCAAGGTTGTCGCGCAGCCACTGCACCAGCGCACCGGTGATGGCGATCGAGCCTTCGAGCGCNNTTCAACAGCATGAAGCAGCCGGTGCCGTAGGTGTTCTTGGCTTCGCCCGCACTGAAGCAGGTCTGGCCGAACAACGCGGCTTGCTGGTCACCCAGGTCACCGGCGACGGGAATGCCTGCCAACGCGCCAACGGCCTTGCCGTAAACTTCCGACGAGGCTTTGATGGCGGGGAGCATGGCGCGCGGAATGCCCATCACCTTGAGCATGTCCGGGTCCCAGTCGAGGGTCTCCAGGTTCATCAACATGGTGCGGCTGGCGTTCGACACATCAGTCACATGCACGCCGCCCTTCGGGCCGCCGGTCAGATTCCAGATTACCCAGGTGTCGATATTGCCGAACAGGATTTCGCCCTTCTCAGCCTTGGCGCGCGCGCCGGCAACATTGTCAAGAATCCACTTCACCTTCGGGCCAGAGAAATAGGTCGCCAGAGGCAGACCGACTTTGGCGCGGAAGCGATCCTGGCCGCCGTCTTTCGCCAGCTCGTTGCAGATCGCATCGGTGCGGGTATCCTGCCACACGATCGCGTTGTAAACGGGTTTGCCGGTGGCTTTTTCCCACACGACGGTGGTCTCGCGCTGATTAGTGATACCGACTGCGGCGAGGTCTTTCAGTTCAACGCCGGTCTTGGCCAGCGCGCCGGCAACTACGGCTTCGGTGGCGCCCCAGATTTCCATCGGGTCGTGCTCAACCCAGCCCGGCTTGGGATAGATTTGCTCGTGTTCTTTTTGATCGATACCGACGACCTTGCCTGCATGATCGAAGATCATGAAGCGAGTGCTGGTAGTTCCCTGATCGATTGCGCCAACATACTTCTTAGTCATTTGAATTCCTCCTGAGGATTTGGGAGATTAAGGGGTGCGAGTTTAGGCACACCACAGCGGTGTGTTTCAAGCTCGACTTGATCGATGTTCGGGTATTACTTGGCCCACATATCCGCCGCCGCCTTGATCAGCAAGTACGACGACGTGGCGCCAGGGTCTTGATGACCCGCGCTGCGTTCGCCCAGGTAAGACGCGCGGCCTTTGCGCGCCACCAGCGGGATGGTGTCTTTCATCCCTTGTTCGGCCGCGGCGGCCGATCGGCGTAACGCTTCATTCTGATCGACGCCATCGGCCACCGCTTGCTTCAAGGCATTCAAAGCCGGCGTCAACGCGTCAACCATCGTCTTATCATTCAGCTGCGCCTTGCCGCGCGCCACCACGCCATTCAGCGCGGCTTCCAGCGCAGCCGACCAGTCGGCCGTGGTGAGTTCCATCTTATTGGCCGTGGTGGTGCCCGCCTGCATAAAGAACGTGCCATACAGCGGGCCACCAGCGCCGCCAACCGTCTGCACCAGCGTCATGCCGACCGACTTAAGCAACGTGCCGATGTCTTTGTCGGCGACGGTGGGCAATTTGAAAAGTGCCGCCTTGAAGCCGCGGTCCATGTTGGCGCCGTGATCGGCATCGCCGATAGCCGAGTCCAGCTGCGTCAGATAGTCTTTGTTTTCGGCTATGACGCGACCGTATTCATTCAGCCAGTTGATGACATCGTCACGCGTGATCGTCATGATGTTACACTCCCCTGCGCAGGCCCGGCGTCTTCACCGGAGCATCCCACAGCTTCGTTAGGTCGTCGTCCAGCTTCAGCATTGTGATCGAGCAGCCCGCCATCTCCAACGAAGTGATGTACGGCCCGATCAGGTTGCGCGCCACTTTGAGGCCGGCCTTGGTCGCAATCTCATAGGCTTTGCGATAGACGATGTACAGCTCGATCAGCGGCGTGCCGCCCATACCATTGACGAAGAGCAGCACGTCATCGCCCGCCTTGTAGGGCAGATCGCCGATGATCGGCTCCATCAGCATGGCGGTCACTTCGTCGGCGCTCTTCAGCTTCATGCGCGTGCGGCCTGGCTCGCCGTGAATGCCGATGCCGATTTCCATTTCGTCTTCGGGCAGATCGAAGGTCGGCTTGCCGGCATGCGGCACCGTGCACGAGGTGAGGGCCATGCCCATACTGCGGCCCCAGCCATTCACCTTGCGGCAAATATCGGCCACTTCCTTCAACGAACGACCTTGCTCGGCCGCGGCACCGCAGATTTTCTCGGCAATGACGGTGATGCCTACCCCACGGCGGCCCGCGGTGTACAGGCTGTCTTGCACAGCCACATCGTCATTGGTGACCACGGCTTCCACTTCAATTCCTTCGGCGCGCGCCAGGTCGGCCGCCATCTCGAAGTTCATGATGTCGCCGGTATAGTTCTTGACGATGTGGAGCACGCCTTTGCCGCCATTAACCACCTTGGTCGCCTCCAGCATCTGATCGGGCGTGGGGCTGGTGAACACCGCGCCGGGGCAGGCCGCATCCAACATGCCCATGCCCACGAATCCGCCGTGCATCGGCTCATGGCCCGAACCGCCGCCCGACACGATCGCCACTTTGTTCTTTACCGGCGCATCGGCACGATAAATGAAATTGGGGTCATAGTGGATTTTGACCAGATCGGGATGGGCGTACTCAATGCCCTTGAGTTCCTCGATAACCACATCTTCAGGTTTGTTGATGAGCTTCTTCATGGTGAGTCTCCTTATCGCGCAGAATGTTTGGGAGATAATTAGAGATCAGAACGTTGCCGTTTACATCGGTCGCCTAATCTCTAACCATCGCACCCAACCACAAACACTCTGCAGTTTCAAATGAGCTAAATTCCGAGTATGGGCTTCAGCACCCCAAACAGAACCGCCGCGATGATGGCACCAACGATTGGGCCAACTACCGGAATCCACGAATAGCCCCAATCGCTGCTGCCTTTGCCGGGGATAGGCAGAATGGCGTGCATGATGCGCGGGCCCAAGTCACGGGCCGGGTTGATGGCATAGCCGGTGGTACCGCCAAGAGCCAAACCGATGACCAGCACCGCCAGTGCCACAGTGAACGGCCCTGGCAACCCCCATGTCTTGGGGATAGCCAGAATGGCAAACATCAGCGCAAAGGTGCCGATGATTTCCGAAACCAGATTCCACACCGTGCTACGGATAGCCGGGCCAGTGCAGAACACCGCCAACTTCAGACCTGGATCGGCTGTTTCTTTCCAGTGCGGGTAGTAATGCAGCCAGACCAGGAATGCACCCAGCATCGCGCCGACGAACTCCCCAATGAAGTAGGTCAGCATCTGGCTAGCCGGAGTGATACCCGCAACAACCAAGCCGATGGTCACTGCTGGATTCAGATGAGCGCCGCTGCCCAGTGCTACTGCAACATACGCACCAACAAACACTGCCATACCCCATGCCCAGGTAATGACAATCCAGCCACTGTTGTTGCCCTTGGTCTTGCCTAGCAGCACGTTGGCGACAACGCCATCACCGAGTAGGATCAGCAACATCGTGCCTACTATCTCGGCCAACAGAATCTTGATATCCATGATTAGGTTCCTCCTGAGAGTATTTGAGATGGGTGTTGAATCACGAGTGAAGCACTGGGTCGAAACTGCAACAACGGTGAGTTACTGCCAAAGGGTTTCCTACGCTAGCGGCCTCCTTCTCTCACTGAACTTCTTCGACATGGTCAATGAGTCAGTCGAATATTACCGGCACACAACAAAAAAGCGCCGGCAAAGCCTAAGCTTTGCGACAGCGCTTCACGTTGTCAACCCCATGCACCAACCAGACAGCATGCCCAACCGGGCCATCGGCCATCCTAACATTGGACAATCCTGCCCTACACCTGAGACTCGCTGCATATGCTATCCTCGGATTACGGCGGTTAGCTACACAGCCTGCCAATGTGTGCACAGGCACAGCGTTAGTATGTATATCATTCTTTAGCTTGTCATGTCAACTGTTTTGGTTAGAATTGTTTCACAGTGGGATGTTACCAACAGAAAAGTGTTTCAGAATGAAATGGGGCTGTAGTTTACTTGCGGGCGCTGGCTGGTCGCCGGAAGTCTTCTACGCGGATATTGCTGGCCTTAATCTTGCGCCACAATGTGGTGCGGCCAATGCCCAGCATTTCGGCCATTTTGGTGAGATTGCCCTGGCAAGCCGAGGCGGCCCGGACGATGGCCTCATGTTCGGCCTCATGCATGGCGGGTACGTGCTCCGATGGTTCCATTGGCCAACCCCGGCCGCGGATCGTGTCGGGTAAATGCTGCACTTCGATGATACCTGAATCGGCCAGCACGGCCGCCCGCTCCAGCGCATTCTCCAGCTCGCGCACATTGCCCGGCCAGCGATAGCGGCGCAGCACCTGGGCCGCCTCGGCCGAGACCTCAACGCGCCGCCCGGCTTGCCGCCGCAGCCGATCGAGCGTGGCGTTCACGATCAGGGGCAGATCAGAAATGCGATCGCGCAGCGCCGGCAAGCGAATCGAAATCCGGCTCAACGCATAGAACAAATCAGCGCGAAAATCGCCGCTGATGACCTGCCGTTCCACATCGGCGCTCGCCGTAGCCACAAAGCGCACATCCACCGGAATCACACGGGTCCCGCCCAGGCGCATCACCTCGCCGCTGTCGACGACGCGCAGCAGCGCCCCCTGCATCTCCAGGGGCAAGGCATCGATCTCTTCTAGATGCAAGGTGCCGGTATGCGCCAGCTCAAATTTGCTGGGCTGACCCTGCGCGCTGCGAAACACGCCCGCTTCATACCCCAGGAATTCGGCCACCACCAAATCGCGCGGCAGCGCGCGGCAATTAACGCTGACAAACGGCCCCCCGGCCCGGGCGCTTTCATTGTGGATCGCGCGCGCCAGCACCCCTTTGCCGGTGCCCGTCTCACCCTGAATCAACAACGGCGATTGGCTGCGCGCCGCCATCTGGGCCTGCCGTCGAACCTGGTTGGCCAGCGTTGATTCACCCGTAAAATCGTTGAGGGTAAAAATCGAGGAGCGCGCGCCGACCATGCGCTGGACCAGCCGGTGAACCTGCTCGATGCGGCGCAAAGTGAGAATGCACCCGGCAGGTGCATGGTCGCTTTCGGGTTGAATAGGGTACAGGCTAATCAGACACCCCACCTGCATCCCGTGAACCAAAAAAGCCACTTCGACATCGAGCAGTTCTTGCTGTATGCGCCGCGCCTGCTGCACCACCTCGGGCAAATCGACGTACTCACTGATCGGGCGGCCTACCACCGTTTCAGGCTTAAGATTCAGGATTTGCGCGGCCTGCGAATTGAGGTGCGTAATGATCCCGCCGGCATCGCACACGACCAATCCGTCGCTGATGGCCTCCAAGATGGTGGTCAGCTGGGTGCGCTGGGCGTTCAACTCGACGAAGAGACGTTCATTTTGCATCTGGCTTTCGATCGCGCGCGCCGCGGCGTGAACCACCGCCAAAGTATGTACATCGCTGCTGTGCACCAACCCGACCATGCCAATCATCCCGATCGGATGTCCCAGTGCGTTGAAAACCGGCGCAGCGGACGCCGTGAGCGCATGAAAGCGCAGGAAGAGATGCTCGGCGCCGACTACCTGCACGGCACAGCGTTCCAGCAACGCCAGACCAAAGGCATTGGTGCCGGCGTGTTCCTCGCTCCAGTAGGCCCCGGGAACCAGGCCCAGCGTCGTCAAATGATCGACGATCTGCGGATCGCCCAACACTTCCAACACGCAAGCCGTGGCATCCAGTAACATCACCACATAGCCGGATCGCTCGACACATTGATAAATGTCCTCCATGAATGGTTGGGCAATCGCGATGAGGTCAAACTGCCGCACCCGGCGAGCCTGCAGAGATTCATCGGACAAGCGGGGCAGCGCGCCTCCCGTATAGGGATTGTGCCTGGGCAAGCTGCGTCGCCACGATATCGCCACCAGTGGATCGACCTGTGGATCGAGCACGCCTTGCTCGACAAACGAGCGCCAGCGCGCATAGAGTTCATGAAAATTAACGGGGTACTGGGTAGGCTGCATTCACCAACTCCAACCGGACAGCGAATTGCCAAATCCCATACTTCATGAGGACACAGAACGACTGTAACTACTCAGCCATCGCTGCGATGTCATTCCCGCACGCTTTAGGCGGGAATCTAGCGGCCCGATCAGCGTGACTCGCCGATGGTCAGCCTGGATGCCCGACAGAAGCATTCGGGCATCCAGGCTGAGTGGTTACGAACGGCTGTAGTATAGTCGTTTCTCAAGCATCCGGCAAACCGGCTGATCGTTTCATGACGATCACACGATGCCCCACCAGACGTGTGATCGCCGTGCCGAGCGCGTACTTCAGCTTAAACTCACCCGGAATGTCAGACACGCCCACCCGGCGGAAACCGAACTTGGCGTAGAACGGCTCCCGAAAGGCCAGACAGAATAACAGCAGTGGCCCATTCTCTCGCGCAATGAGCGCCTTGATGATCGCCCCGCCAATTCCAGTTTGCCGCCGATCGGCCACGACCGCCAGCGATCCCAACTCGCGCCCGCTGCGATAAGGCTTCACTTGCCCAATGCCGACGATCCGCTCGCCTTCGGTTGCGACCAAAAAATTCTGCCAGTGCACGTTAAACGGATCCAGCTGCTCGCCGCGAATCATCGCCTTGATGATCGCTTCTTCGTTGGCTTGAGCCGGTCGGATGGTGAAGGGTTCAGTCATAAAATGACTTTACCCGCTGATGGCTGGAACGTCAACCTTGCCCGATCGACAACAACGAATTGAGAATCAAACGAATTGTCGCAACTGCTCAGCCTTCATGGCTCCGTCATTCCCGCGTGTAGTAAGCGGGAATCCAGAGGCCATGCCAACAGCCAATCTGGATGCCCGATTGAAGCACTCGGGCATGACGGTTGAGTAGTGACGTCAAGTTTGCCAGACGCCCATCACATTATTGACCTTGCTCTAGGCGCATGTTACAATCAACTCGTTATCCCCAATAAGTTCGACGTATCGTTTGAGGTCATTGCCCATGCCCCGTGATTCGTACGGACGCGACATTCACTATCTGCGGATCTCACTCACCGACAAATGCAATATGCGCTGCGTGTATTGCATGAGTGAAGACATGGTCTTCCAGCCGACTGAAGATCTCATGACCACGGCCGAGATTTTGCGGCTGGTCAACCTCTTCGCGCGGCTGGGCATCGACAAAATCCGCTTAACGGGCGGCGAGCCGAGCATCCATCCTGATCTCATTCCCATCGTGCGGGGTATTCACGCGGCCGGCATTACGCGCAGCTCGATGACCACCAACGGCCTGCACCTGGCCGATTTGGCGCAACCGCTGAAAGAGGCCGGACTGGAGCGCGTCAATGTCAGCGTCGATACACTGGATCCCGAACGATTCCATCGTGTTACCCGCTGGGGACATCTGGACAAAGTGCTGGCGGGCATCGACGCCGCCGAAGCCGCCGGACTTACGCCGCTCAAAATCAACGCCGTCGTCGCGCGCGGCTTCAACGAAGCGGATGTCGTCGAACTGGCGCGCCTCACCTTGACGTATCCCTGGCAAGTGCGCTTCATCGAGATGATGCCCTTTGGCGATGTGGCCGGCTTCGCGCAATCCGCCACCATCTCGCAGGCCGAGATCATGCAGCGCATTGAGGCCGAACTCGGCCCACTCCACCCGATCGATGAAGCGCGGCTCGATGGGGAAGCGCGGCTCTATCGGCTGGACGGGGCGCGGGCCGCCGTTGGATTTATCAGCACGGTCACTAATCCGTTCTGCGCCTCGTGCTCGCGGGTGCGGCTCACCGCCGATGGACATCTGCGCCTGTGCCTGCTGCGCGACGACGAAGGCGACCTGCTGACGCCCTTGCGCCGTGGTGCGACCGACGATCAACTCGAAGCGCTGATTCGCAACCTGATCTGGCGCAAACCCTGGGGCCACGGCCTGCCCGATGGGGTGATCCCGCTCGATCGGTTGATGTCGCAAATTGGCGGATAAAAGAAAGACCTCGGAGGTGCTGGCGCGAAACCTCCGAGGTCTTCGTCACTCTGCTTCGTGGGCCAGCACCTGGTACAGGTCCTGCACCGCGCGTTTGGTGTACAACCATACAATCCCGATGCGATTCGGCCCCTGCCGGCGATCGAACACCAGCACCACAAACCGCCCCGCATCGACATTGGAAGAATAAATATCGAAGCGCGCCCCTTCGTGATAGACTAGATTGAACGATCGGTCTTCGCGCAGCCGCTGCACCAGCTGTAACGACGAATCAAAACTGCGATTGACCTCATTCACCAGTTCGGCCGGCACGATGCGATCGAGCAACCCCGCTTCGGCCAGGACCCGGCCCGATCGGTCGGCCAGCCAGACGGCCTGGGCCCCCACTTCAAAACGCAAATCTTGTAAGCGCTGTACCACGCGCTCTTTCTCAGCGGCTGGCATGTCTTGCGGCACCATGGCATCCTTCGATCAAGATACTATCGAAAGTAAGGATAACACGGAACAGGCCGCCGCCGAGTTTCTATCAAGTTACGGTTGTGTGAAGATCGCGGGTCTAACTGGGAAGCACTGACGTTAGGCTAGTTGCTACTGCTCAACCGTCATGCCCGAAGGCTTTCGCCATGCGCGCCCCCGTGCAAAGCGCGGACAGGGCGTATCGGGCATCCAGATGACTATTGACGGAATCGTGCTGGATTCCCGCTTCGTCGTGCCCGGCGCATAGTGCCGGCGACGCGCCAGGCGAATACGTGCGGGAATGACGACGCCGCGCTTTGGCTGAGCAATTAGGCTGGCGACTCGGGCAAGTCCGCGCTAGCCGAAAACACGTAACCCACGCCGCGCACATTCAACACATATTCCGGCTGATCGGGATCGGGCTCGATCTTTTGGCGCAGCCGACGAATGTGCACCCGCACGATGGCGCGCGCTTCGTGTTCATCGGACTGATAACCTTGCACGGCCGCCACCAACTCGCGGGGCGAGATCACTTGATCGGGGTGTTCCATCAAATAGGTGAGCATGCGAAACTCGGTCAGAGTGAGATCGAGCTCCTGGCCGTCCACGATGGCAATGTGCCGCTGTAGATCGAGATCGATCTCGCGCAGCTTCAAATGCCGTTCGCCTTTGGCGGCCGTGGCACTGGGCGCCGGGTGCAGCTCGGTGATCGCGCGCTGCATCAAGCCCACCATGTCGCGCTGGCGCAGCATTTGCGTGTGATGGGTCAAGCCGCGCTGCACGCTGGCGATGATGTCCGCTACCGCGGCGGGCTTCAGCAGATAATCGAAGGCGCCGTGCCGCATGGCGCCGATGGCCGATTCCAGCGACCCGTGCGCGGTGAGCATGATGATGACGGTCTCGGGCGAAAGTCGCTTAGCCGCCTCGATCGTTTGCAGGCCATCCAGGCCCTTCATCTTCAGATCGAGCAGCATCAAATTGATCTTGGTCTGGCCCAGAATCTTCAAGGCCGCTTCGCCACCGTCCGCTTGTGAGACCTGAAACCCTTCCAATTCCAAAATCTCTTGCAGGGTCTCGCGCATGGCCAATTCATCATCGACAACCAGAATGTGGGGAATGAGATTAGGAGTATTCATCGTTTCACATGACTTCATTCAGGCTCGATCATCTTCTGCAATGGGCTGTAGAGGCAGCCACACCGTAAAAGTCGTACCACTTCCTTCGGTCGGCGCGCCTGCACTCGCTGGCGCGCCCGCACTCGCCGGCGCGCTATGCACCTCGATGCGGCCGCCGTGTTGCTGGATGATACCATAGCTCACGGCCAGACCCAGTCCGGTGCCGTCGCTCTTGGTGGTGTAGAACGGCTCGAAAATTTTGGCCACCTCGTCCGGCGACAGTCCCGGCCCGGTATCTCGAACGTCAATGGCCAGCCAACCCTCCTGCGTGGAAGCCGCGATCGTCAGCATACCGCCATTCGGCATCGCTTCGACCGCGTTGATAATCAGATTCAACAGGACTTGCGTCAGCTGATCGGGCACGGCGAGCAAGCGAGGCAGATCGCGTTGCAGCTGCGTCTGCACCCGCACATGGCCGTGCTCCAGGCGCTTATTGGACAAGGCCAGCACCGTTTCGATCAGGCGCGTCACATCGGTCGGCGCGGCATGGCCTTTGGATGGCCGATAAAATTCCAACGCGCGCTGCACCAGCGTCATCAACCGCTCGACTTCGTTTTGAGCCAAACTCAAATAGTATTTCTTTTTCTCGTCCGCTAAAGGTCGATCGATCACGAGATGGAGACAGTTGTGAATCGCTTGCAAAGGATTGTTGATCTCATGCGAAAGTGAGGCGGCCAGCCGACCGGTCGCCGCCAGTTTTTCGGCCTGAATGAGCTGCGCTTGAGAGCGCTCTAGCTCCTGTGCAAAATCGGCCAGCTCTCCATACAGACGCGCATTCTCCGTGGCGACGGCCACCGCGCCAGCCAAAAATTGCAGCAATTCGAGATCGTCGCTGGTGAAGGAACCTTCCGTGCGATTGATGACGACGATGGCGCCCAGCACCTGGCTCTTGGCGATCAGCGGCACGGCCAATAGATTCCGCAGCGTGATCTCGTCGCCCGCTTCAGCGTGCAACACATGCGAATCTTTGATGATCAACGGCTCGCGCAGCGTCGTGACCGTGCCGATGAGTCCGTTACCTGGCTGCGCGGCATCACGCCGGATCCATGTTTCCAGCGCGGGCAAGGTATTGCGAAATTGCAGCGCGCCGCTGTCGCTATCCACCAGGATCAACGAGCCGGCCTCAACGTGCAAAATCTGGCGGATGCTGTGCAGCGAAGTCGTCAACACCCGATCGAGTTCCAGCGACGACGTGACCGCGCGGGAAATCTCGTTGAGAATGGCCAGGTCTTCGCTGCGCTGCTGCGCGTCTTGATACAAGCGCGCCCGTTCCAACGCCGCGCCGATCTGGCTGCCGATCGCGGCCAGCAAATCAAACGCATTCGGGCCCGTGCGCGCGAGTCCCGTGACGACCAACGTGCCCAACACGCGATTGCGGCTGATCAACGGCACGCACGCCGCTTGATCCTCAAAGACGGGCTGCCCGGTTTGTCCCACTTGTTCGGCCAGTAAAATATTGGGCTGCGGCGTATCCAGCGACCAGCGTTGCACGGCTACGAGCTGTTGTCCACTGAGGGACCGCAAAGTAATCAGGCCGGCTGGCAGCTCCAGCGAGTCCAGCACTTGATCGAGGGCGGAGCGCAACACATCGGGCAACTCCACCGCGCGGCCGATGGTCTGGGATACCGCATTGAGCGCGGCCAGGGCTTGATTGCGCGTCCACAAATCCTGCTCGGCGCGATGCAGGCGCAGCATCGAACGCACCCGCGCCAGCAACTCCTGTGGATCGAACGGCTTGGCGATGTAATCGTCTGCGCCCAGATCGAGGCCCAGCGTTTTCTCAGTCGGTTTATCACGGCCCGTCACCATGATGATCAATAACCGCGCGGTATTCGGCGCAGCGCGCAAGCGGCGACACACCGTGTACCCGTCCACGTCGGGCAGCATCACATCCAGCAGCACCAGATCGATCTCATCCCGCTCGGGGGAAGCTAACCGATCGAGCGCTTCCTGTCCGTTGTGCACCATCCGCACGCAGTAACCGGCTTCGCTCAACAGATCGTTGAGAAAACCCGCGATCATTTTATCGTCGTCGACGACGAGGATGGTAGGACAATCAAGCGTCATGTGAGTGATTATAGAACAGAACGAAATTTCCGGTGGTGGAGGAGTTCATAAAGAGTATAACGCAAAAGTGTTGGGGACTTGTGGGATACGCTCCTGCTGGATGNNCATCCAGCAGGAGCGTGGCCGGGCGGTATGCCCCCCAACAGTTTTGCTGTATACCCGTTCATAAACGGCGCGGACGCGTGATGATCGAGAGGATCATAGCGACCCACATGAAAACAAACAGCCCGATGACAACCGAGGTGTCCATACTCTATTGCTCATGATATTCATACACGTAGCCCGGATCGGGGATCAGCGGATTCATGCTCAGGCCATTGAGCCAGCCCTTGAGGTAGAGCGGTTCATAGCGCGGATGAGTTGTGTAAGGCAAAAGAATCAAGGCAGCATCTTCGGACAGTGCCGTGTTCAACGCAGCATACGTCGCCGCACGCGCGCCCGGATCGAGCGTGGCCGTGCCTTGATCGATCAAGCCCCGATACTTCGCGGCGAGATCGTCGAGCAGATTGAATTGCGTGGTGTAAGTATCCAGTAGATAAGGTCGATACCAGTTGTGCGGATCATCCATGTCCTCTTGCCACCCGATCGCGGCCAGCGGCACCTGCCCGGCCCGCAGTTCGCGCAGCCAATCGATCGCGGAAACCGACACCGGCGTGATGACAAACCGCGCATTGACCCTGGCGACATTCGCCGCCAGATTTTCGACGATCGCCTGTTGCGCCACATCGCCGCCACGATACGGCACGGTCAACGCAAAACCTACCTCCCACAACGGTTGCGCGTCCTTGTTCTTAAACTCGGCCGCCTGGAATTCTTCCGTGCACTTTGCCAGATCGAAATTCTCAACGGATGCATTCGCGTAACCCGGCTGATCGGGCAGCGTGATCGCGAGCGGCATCATCGCGAATGCCAACTCGCCGCTGCCCGCTAACGTATCCGTAATGAACGACCTGCGATCGAAACAGGCATTGAACGCACGGCGCACATGGACGTCGGCAAAAAATTTCAGCGGCACACCCTGCCCGTCGAGTTGGCCGCTGCCCGCGTAAGAGCTTCCTTTCGGCAGCGCGAAATTGAAGAAGACGTTACGGTGCGCGATCGACGGCAGGCCGACATATTCACGCAAGGCGCCGTTGAAATCGATCACGTCGCATTGGCCGCTCGCATCACATTTCTCGCGCACCAGTTTGTCGAGCCGGGCCTGTTCTTCAGCCGAAGTGGTCTCGATCAGATCCGCATCGCGCGCCAGCAGAAATTGCAGCCGTTGCTCGAAATTGGCGATCGGTTTGATCTCCACCCGATCGATCTTGGGCGCGCCCTGGCGATAGTTCGGATTGCCCGTCAACACAATCTCTGCGCCGGGTGTCCAATGATCAAGTTGATACGGGCCGGTGCCATTGGCTTTATCGCGGATCAAACCCTGTTCAGGCGGCACACCGTAGAAGTACTGCCACGTGCGACAATCGCCATCCCAATCGCCCTGCTCCGCCATCCAATTCTTCTGCACGACCGACGCCCACGGCCCGGCCAACGCCGCAAACAACGGCGCGTAGGGACGCGGCAATTTCAGCGTGACGGAGCGGCCCGGGTTATCAAAGGTGACCACAGCTTTCACTTGTTTACAGGCCGCCAACAGCGCATCGGCTTTCGCCATACGCAGAAATTCGGCATCGCCGACAAACTTGCCGCTCGCATCGACAAGCAGCGCCGCGTCGTCCACGCCAAAGAAGGCATCCAGCAACAGAAAGCCCGGCGTGCGTGTGTTGGCACCCACAAAGAGGTCGCCGCGATCCGATCGGGCCAGCAACATCGATCGCCACAGCGAATAGGCCACATCCTCCGGCGTCACTTCACCGCCGTTGTGAAACTGAATGCCGCGTGGAATCACAAAAGTGTAAGCCACACTTCCATCATCAGCCATAACGGCTTCAGGAATGAACTCAGCTAACAGCGGCACGAACCGCGCCGGATTGGATTTGTCGTACGTGACCAATGTTTCGTAGATGTTGTGAAAGACGCCCGTGCCCGCTGTGGTGTAATCCACCTGCGGATCAAGCGTGTCCGGTTCGTGTGCGGTCAAGTACACGAACTTGCCGGGGTTCTTGGAAGGCGGCGGTGCCGGCGTCGGCGTGATGGTCGGCGTAGCCGTCGGCGCAGGCGTGCGCGTGATGGTGGGCGTCGGCGTGATGGTCGGCGTCGCGACCGGGGTCGGAGCGGCATTGCAGGCGGCCAGCAGCGCCAGCACAACGATCGATGCGATAAAGAGGTGTATTCGACGAATCATCTAACTCACCTGAAAGATCAACTTTGTATCAGCCATGCAAAATAAGCGGACGCAGATGAGCGCCTGCGTCCAGCATTTTTGACGCGAGTTGGGATCGCCCAAGTTACGCGACGCGCGTCACGCCCAGCCCCGGCCCTTCGGGCAAAATCAAGCGTGCCCCCTCGAAGCGCACGCCCCGATAAGGATTGTTCGCAATCAACAGCGGGCCATCCAGATCGGCGTAGTCGCACAGCGGTGCGATGTGCGCCGCCGCTGTCACGCCCACCGACGTTTCCACCATGCAGCTCAACATGATCTGCAAGCCATGTGCGCGCGCGATGTGAATGGCGCGCAGACCTTCTCGCAGGCCGCCGGTCTTCATCAATTTGATCACCACGCCGTCGATGGCATCGGCATATGTGGCAATATCGCGCGAGGTCTTGAGGCTTTCGTCGGCAAAGAAAAGGTTTTATCGCGGGCGGTTTGCTGCCGCCTGGCGCCATATGAACACGCTGAGCCGCAACTACCGGCGCCAATTGTTTTCATATTGAGAATGGCTGATCTTGCGCAGATGTAGTGTACGCTGCACGTCCGGATCTGCCCAAAACGATGGATAACAAATCTACACGGTTAAACGTCGCGCGGGTGGTTGTCGGCTGCAGGCCGTGTTGAGCGGCTGTGCAGTGCCATGCGGCTGACTTCTTCGATGCTTTTGTCAGTCCATAAACTTCGCTGCCATTGAGTATAATCAAATGGTTCACGTAACAACAACGTGATAAAACGCTCCGCGTCTAATTCACCCAGTGTATCGATTAAAGTCTGGATGCCTCTTATTTTGATTTCGGTATCGGTTATCATAGTAGACCCTCCAGGCGATCAATGAACTCTAATGGATTGACTATCCGTATCGCCGGAAAATCGCGCAACTTCCTGATGATCAAATCGTCAAATAATCACGCGGCCATCGGTTCCAACGTGTACTCCTGCGCATGTTCCAGGAAGGCCCGACTCGCTAATTGAACCGCTTCAGTAATTGCTTCCTGACTAACGCTTCCCCTCCACTCTTCCACGATGGTTTCCCAAGCCAGACCACTGGCCACCATGTCCAGCACCTGCCAGACCATGATCCGTGTGCCGCGAAAAGTTGGCTGGCCGTGACAAATGGCTGGATCAGTCACGATATAATGTCCCATGAGTTTAGGCTTCCGGGTTTTTCCCAGATCGTTTGTCACAGTCGTGCGTTTCATTGCGTCCACCTTCACCTTCGTTTCATGTCCAATTGTACAATGTGTCCATAGCACAGCAGCGGCTATCACGCTGCGTTTAAGGATACTGACCAGCCTGGATTAGTCGTTCACGTTCAGCCAAACGGTTGGACTGGTTGAGTTGTAGAATCGCAACGGTCACGCGTGCTTCCGCAGTCAGTGGAACAAGCTGTGCGCCCTCCAATCGGAAGTGGTCGGCCCAATCTTGAGTACGAGGATTGAAGAATGGAGTCAGCTGGCCTGTCTGAGGATCCAGCGATCCTAAATCAGTGCCTTTGAATCGATTACAGTACGGACACGCCAGCGCCAGATTGTCAAAGGAGGTCGCACCTCCATGTTTCTCGGCCACGACGTGCTCCATCTCAAACGCGAACAGCGCAGCTTCCACAGGATAGAGGCAGTATTCGCAGCGTCCTCGCGCCCGCTGAATGACCGCCTGACGCAACGCACTGGAAACGCGGAGTGCAACGCGAGTCATGAGCGTGCGGCCAGTTGCCGATAGGCTCTGGCTTTAGCCAGTCGGACAATGTGTTCCAACAGTAGGTAGCGATCCAGATCGGTTTCTTCCTGATGTGAGAGTTCTCCCTGCTTGCTCTGATAGAGCAGATCACTCACCCGCACTTGAAGTTCGGGCGACGGGCGAATGGCCAAAATTTCCTCGGGCGTCGGTTGGCTGGACAGCAAGTCGATGATAGCGCTCTCATCTCTAAACTCAGCCGACTCCTCTGCCGACAATTCACGCAGGCCGCGCTCTAACGCTTCTGCTAAACGTGTTCGAAAGCGCTGCACTTGATTCGTCAATGAGTCGGGGACCTCGATCGTGATTTGCCTGGACATTTCACTCCCTTTTGGTTACCTTTCTTGCTTGATTATACACTCGCCAAGATCCTAAGGGTTTCGGAAACCTTTAGGGTCTCATAGGGTACAAAAGCCGTTGCCGATGACATCATCGGCAACGGCCGTAATCTTAACAACCATCGGCTTGAAAAGCAAACACCGCTTATGAGGTGCCCCGCTGGCGCGGATCCAAGGCGTACGCGTGATGGTCAGGGTCACGGCCGGAGTCGGAGCTGTATTGCAGGCCGCCAGTATTAATACCAAAGCGTTTGCAAACAGAACGGTGAATAACCAACGAAGACGAGGCAGCATTGACTCACTTCCGCGTGAAAGTGAACGGCAAGATAGCATAGGCGCACGCGCGACCGGTTATGGCTTGCCGGTGACAAATGTCGAGTAGACAAAATCGATAAACGGCTGATAGGCATCGGCTTGCTCCAACGGCACGTCGAACAGCAGGCCAGCCAGTATTTGATCTTTTTGATCGACGTAGCCGATGACCTGGTGTTGGGATCGCTCAAAAACCAGTTTCGTTCGTCCGTCCGGCAACTGCTCGCTGCTGACCAGCTTGCCAAGGCTCGCCATATTTCTGGCCAGACTCAGTGTAGCCTGCGCCAGGGCTGGCGCGTCCAAGGTAGTGCTGAGCGGCCGCTGCACCGCTATGATCGTTATGCGACCGCTGGGCGAATGGATTAACGTACCGATAGAACTGTTTTGCGGTTGCCAGTCAGCCGGCCCGGCAAAAGCATAGCCAATGTTTTCGACTGGGGCAAAGTAAGTGCCTTGCACGTAGGTCGGATCGACTTTGAACGATGTGACGAAGGGTTGCAGGGCGTCGTGCACCTGCGGCCAGATCGATTCGGCGCTGTCGTAGATCACTGCCGACAACGTCAGGTCGTTATCGAAAAGGACGGCCTCGCCCAGATACTTCTGCTGGTTGCGCGAGTACGCCACTTTCACGACGAAGGCGCCATCACTACGGCGTTGTCGATCGGTCACTACGTATTCATCCGGATGTCTCAGTAAGTTATTGGTCAAGTCGCTGGCGATCTTGAAGCCCTCGTCATCCGTCAAGCGGTGATCTAGCAAGCCCGTGTAAGCGATCAACTCTGCCCGCCGAGTTGGATCAGTGAACACGGTCACTGATTCGGTGGATGCTTTGTCCTGCACTTGCTGCCAACTGGCTGGCATCATTAAGGAAAAGGTTTTTGTGTTGTGCGCAACCTCGATCGGGTTGCCGACATCGATCGGGGTGCTATTGGAGCAAGCCGCGAGAAACGCCAGCGCAGACAAGATGAGCCAGCCGCTCGCCAGGCGTCGATGGTCTATCACAATGTTATACCCTCCCGGTCTTGGGAACTTTGTGGCTCTTCCGACTTGAACGGAACACGCCCTGCGAAGTGTCATGCGGAACGTGGCGCGCTTCATGCATCAGGTGTTGAAGATCGTCGCCGGCGTTTGAGCAACCAGAGCGCCAAGCCGACGAGCAATGCGATTATAGCACCGCCTGACAGTAAGAATGGCTCCGAGGTAAGTGACTCAGCCCGATCGGGCGTGCTGGCAGGTGTGAGCGTTGCCGATCTGGCGCGCAAGGCTATCTTGGCTAATGACGCCGAATCGAGTCGGCTGCCGGTTGGGATGATCTGATTGCTTTCCAAGATGAAAGCGAGCACTTGCAGATATTGTTCTTCACTCAATGAGCCAGGGGCATCGAAAGGCATGGCGCGATGAATGAAGTTATAAACCTCTTGCGCCGTGTTGAAGTGGCCCAACGTCTCCGGGCCGATCAGTGCCGGTACCTGCTTGGGGAGCGTAAAACCATTTTCATAAGGCCGCCCACCATGGCAGCCTGACTTCCAGCAGTTTGTATCTTCCGGCGGATATTGCCGATTGCGAAACTCGTCAGTCAAACCCTGACCGCGATCGCCGTAACACGACATGCAACGCAGGTAAAACACATCTTTGCCGTGTCCGGCTTCCGTGGGCGGTGTGGCCGTTGGGTTGTGGAAGGGTGTGGGAGTCGGGTTAGAGCGATTCCCATTCATGTTGTCAATCGGAATAACCACGTGGCCTTTCATGCCAGAGAGGCCACGTGGGAATGGAGCTTAAAACTAAAGAGATCGGAGGTTGTTGGAAGTCTCCGAGCTCTTTGAGAAACGCTAGCGTGTCTTGCGTGAGCGCGGATCGAGAATATCTCGCACGGCATCCCCCACCAGGTTCCAGCCTAGGACGAAGAACACCAGTGCAATGCCAGGGAAGAAAATCATGTACCAGTATTTATCGAGCGTGGTGAGCCAATTGCGCCCAAAGGAGATGAGTTGTCCCCAATCGGCGTAGCCCTGTTCAGCGCCGAGACCCAAGAACGACAACGCGGCGAAAGTAACTACATACGTGCCAACGTCGAGCGAGGCGACGACTAACGTGGGGAAAACCGCATTCGGGATGATGTGACGAGCCATAATACGGAAATCGCGTGAGCCAACGGCGCGTGCCGCCATGATGTAGTCGCGCTCGCGCACCGAAAGAATGTCGCCTCGAATGATACGCGCATAGCCCATCCAGCCAAACACGATCAGCGCAATCCCCGCCGTGATCAACCCGGCGCCGCCAATCCCGCCTTTACCTCCGATCAACGGCTGCAAGATCGTAGCGGCCGTGAGAGCCGCCATCAAAAAGGGGAACGTCATGAATATTTCGGTGATGCGCTGGAGAACCAGATCAACGACACCGCCATAGTACGCCGAGAAGGACCCGACAAGCACCCCAATGACCAGTGTCACGAAGGTGATGATGATGCCGGCGGCAAAGGCGGTGCGCGTGCCCCAGATCACGCCATAGTAAATGTCCCAACCGCCACTGGCCATCCCAAAGGGATGCGTCCAATGATCCAACCCTGTTAACGGCTGCCACCAAAACGGCAATGGCGGAGGATTATGGCCCCATTGGGTACCGGGCGGCAAAGGCACACTGCTAAAACCATCGCGCGGAATGAGCATGGGATCGCGCGCATTCGGCAGCGGCGGCGCCAGCACTGGCGCAAAGAT
This sequence comes from Anaerolineae bacterium, assembly GCA_003154115.1. Classification (GTDB taxonomy): domain Bacteria; phylum Chloroflexota; class Anaerolineae; order Fen-1058; family Fen-1058; genus Fen-1058. Next base: position 28,532 of record PMCF01000339.1, on the reverse strand, counting down.
TGCCATGAACGCGAAGAAGGCGAGCAGGATAAACCCTGAACGAGACAAGCGATTCGTAAGCATCTGTCGGGCGATGCTTGGTGGCTTGCGCGAGGCAGGTAATTCCTCTGCTTCCAGCGGCTCCGCTAGGGTTCCAGATTGGTTCACAATGTCGGCCATAGCTCTCTCCTAACTCAATCGTACGCGTGGATCGGTAACAGCATACATGACATCGACCACCAGATTACCCACCAGCAAGATGAGCCCAGTAAACAACGTAAAGCCCAAGACGGTCAGCACGTCCAAATTGGCCGCCGCTTGTGCTGCAATCGAGCCGATACCGGGATAATTAAAGATCGTTTCGGTGATAATCACCCCGTTCAATAGGCCGACAATCGTAAAACCGCTGACCGTGATGACCGGGATCATGGCATTGGGCCGGGCGTGCCGATTGATGACCGTCCGTTCGTCGAGGCCCTTGGCGCGGGCCGTGGTCACATAGTCTTGCCGTAATGCTTCCAGCATTGACGATCGTGTAACCTTCAGTAGTAACGCCCAGCTGATGTACGAGAGCGTCAGGACGGGTAAAATCATGTGGCGCAGCGCATCAAAAAAGATGTCCAGCCGTCCGTTCAACACCGCATCGACCGAATACATACTGGTATACTGCACAAATGACGAACTCTGGACGACCTGGTTGGCCCAGTCGGATAATCGGCCGGGTGGAAACCACTGCAAGCGGGCATAGAAGAACATCAACACCAGCAATCCAAAGACAAACGAAGGGAATGAATATCCAACAATGGCAAACACGCGCAGCAGCTGATCCTGCCACTTATTGTGCTTCACGGCCGCCGTCACACCCATCCAGATACCGACGATGATAATGGGCACGATCGCCCAGAGCGCCAACTCGACGGTCGCCGGAAAGCGCCGCTTGATCACATCTGCGATCGTATCTCCGCCAGTTTTTGACCAGCCGAAATCGCCGCGTAAAATACCGCCCGTGTAAGTCGTCGCGCCCGTAGTCGGATCGACGGCTTGTTTGCCGACCAGCCAATTGACATACTGCACCCAGATCGGTTTGTCGAGATCATACAGCTTGATTAGCGTGTTGGCCTGGGCTTCGGTGCGCGGCGCATCACGCACATATAGGGATAGCCGTTCGTCCGGTTTGAGCGTACTGATCATTAAGAACAACAAAACGGTGACACCAAACAACAGGAGCGGCATGATCAATAAGCGGCGGACAATGTAGGCAAACATCTCACTTCTCCTGATCTAGTAACTTCATTTCTGAGAGTGGGGGCCGGTCCAGCCGGCCCCCACTACAACCACGCTGATCGTCAAACTAAAAACTGCTTAGTCCTTCGTGTATAACCACCACGCCCCACCTGTTAGCATGAGCAGTGGGTTCCCGGCCAACGTCCCATAGTACCCATGAAGGTACATTGGCTCATAGTGCCGTGCATGGGCTACGGGCAAGATGATCAATGGGGCATCGGCATAGATCAACCCGTTCAGCTGCTGGTAAATCGGCGCGCGCTTGGCGGGATCGGTCTCTGACACGCCCTTGTTGATCAGGTCTTGATATTTGCTGGTCATCTCGTCTGGCACCGCGTTGCGGAACGCGTACGTGCCGCCCTTGCTGACATACGGCACATACCAGTCGTGCGGATCGTGGAAGTCTTCCAGCCAGCCGACGATCGAGACGCCGAACAGGTGCGCGCGATTGCCGCGCAGGAAGGTCGGCCATGGTACAGCCACCGGCGCGATCAGGAACTTGCCGTTGGCCTGACTCAAGCCGGCCGCCATGATCTCGGCAACCGATTGGCGGCCGGTATTGCCAGCATTGTAAGCCATTTGCATGTAAAAGCCGGTGTCCATCAACGACGCCTTCCCATCCGCGCTCTTCAACGTCGAGGCTGTGAAGGCGGCCTTGCACTTGTCCATGTCGTACGAGTACGCTGGTGACCCGTCATAACCGAGCATCCCCGGCAGGGTCAGTGCCAGCGAGGGCTCGCCGTCACCTAACTGCACGTCCTTAATATACGTCTGGTAGTCAAAGCAGTAGTTGAAAGCCTGGCGGACATTGAGATCGCTGAAGAAGTCGGGCGGAATGCCGTTGCCATCCAGCTTGCCGCTGCCGATGAATTGGCTGGCCGGATCCACCTTGAAGTCAAAGAACAGGTCAGTGCGGGCCGCCTGCGGTACGCCTGTCCAGCGGCGTTCGATGCCAGTCGGGTTCGCGTTGCCGTTGGCATCTTTGTACGGCTGGCATTGGCCGGTCTTAAAGTCGCAGGTCTCGCTAACCAGGGTGTCCATCTGCGTCCAATCGGCTGTGCTGCCCAGATCGATAAAATCCGCGTCACCCGCTTGCAAAGCGGCGAAGCGCGTGCCAAATTCCTTCACTTGTTTAATCACGACGCGTGGGATCTTGGGCGCACCGTTGCGGTAAGTAGGGCTGGCCGTCAAGGCGATCTCTTCCCCTGGGGTCCAGTGATCGAGCACATATGGACCGGTGCCCATGACCTTATCGTGCAGCTTTTGGGAGGACGACGGAATGCCATAGAAGTTTTGCCAGGTCTTGCAATCGCCGTCCCAATCACCTTGAGCGGCGACCCACTTCTTGTCACTCACGTAGCCCCACGGCCCACCGGCCAGTGACGCGAAGAACGGTCCCCACGGTTTATCGAGCGTCATCGTGATGGTGCCGCTGGCATTATCAAACCCCACCGCATCTTGGACTTTCTTGCAAGCTGCCTCGAGCTTGGCAGGCGGTGTCTTCTTCAATTCATCAGGCGCGCCAGCCAGGCTGCCATCGGATTTGATCAATTCGGTAATGTCGCTGACAGCCGCTTTGGTATCTGGATTGGTAAAGAAGGCATTATCCAAGATCCAGGCTGCCGTGTCAGGATTACCGACGAGCATCGTGCGCTGGAACGAGAAAGCCGCATCCTCGGCCGTCAGGTCGTCACCATTAGAGAACTTGGCGCCGCTGACGAGGTGCCAGACATATTGCGTGCCGCCATTGGCGGTCGGGACGGCATCAGGTATCTTGTCCGCCAGCACTGGTACGAACTTGCCTGTTTCCATCTTATCGTAAGTGAGCAAACCCTCCATGGTGTGGAACAGGATGTTACCACCACCCGTCTCGTAGTCGGTCGCCGGGTCCAGCGTATCCGGATCGATACTGAAGGCTTGGTAATTGAAGACGGTCGGATCCTTTGACTTAGGAGCCGCTGGCGCGGCGGTGGGCGGAACTGCGGTCGGCGCGGGAGGCTGCGTCGGCGCTGGGGCCTGGGTCGGTGCCGGAGCCTTGGTCGCCACTGGGGCCTGGGTCGGCTGGGCGGCGGCCGGGGCCGGGGTCGGCGTGGTCGTCGGCGCGCAAGCCGTTAATATCATACTGGAAATGACCAACATACTCACAACCAACCAAACTGCTTTACTGCGGTTCATGGGTATTCTCCTCCTAAAGAGTTTTTGTGAACAGCAAATTTTGACTCTACTTCAAATCACGAAGAACGCCAATGTTACTCCGACAATACCGGCTACGGCCTCACCTCCTTTGAAATTCTCACGAAACTTGCCCATTTAGCCAAGTCCCGGTTAGCCTGAGCCTGGTCAACAATTCTCACTTTGACTCTTCATGCTCGCGATGGATGGTACATCCATCGCTTCCGGCCGCCGGATGTACCATCCGGCGAGAGCCCCGAAGCCCCAAATGAGAATTGCTGTAGCCCGACTGAGCACTCACGCGAAATGACAGGCCGCCCAATGGCCGGGCGTTACTTCGCGCAGCTGCGGATCATCACTATAGCAGCGCTCCTGCCGCACCGGGCAGCGCGTATTAAACCGGCAGCCCTTAGGCGGGTTGGCCGCGCTGGGCACATCGCCTTCCAGGATAGTACGCTGGCGCCTGGCCTCAAGCACCGGATCGGGAATCGGAATGGCCGAGAGCAGCGCCTGTGAATAGGGATGCCGGGGATCATCGTAAATCGTCCGCCAGTCGGCCAGCTCCACGATGCGGCCCAGGTACATCACCGCCACTCGATCGCTGATGTGGCGCACCATCGACAGGTCGTGCGCGATGAACAGATACGTCAGCCCAAACTTGGCCTGCAAGTCCTTCAACAGGTTCACGACCTGCGCCTGAATGGACACGTCCAGAGCGGCGATCGGCTCGTCGCACACGATAAAAGACGGGTTCAGCGCAATGGCGCGCGCAATGCCGATACGCTGCCGCTGGCCGCCGGAAAATTCGTGCGGAAAGCGTGTCATGAACTGCGGGTTTAACCCGACTATTCTCAACAATTCTTTGACGCGCTCCTCTTTTTCTTTGCCCTTGGCCACGCCATGCACTTCCAGCGGTTCGCTCACGATCTGCCCCACATTCATGCGCGGATTCAACGAGGCAAACGGGTCCTGGAAGATAATCTGCATCCTGCGGCGCATCAGGCGCAGAGTTTCGCCCTTCATCTTCACCAGGTCTTCGCCGTCGAGGTACACTTCGCCGGCCGTTGGCCGATCGAGTTGGAGAATCGCCTTGCCTGTCGTCGATTTGCCGCAGCCGCTTTCGCCAACCAGGCCTAACGTTTCGCCGCGTTTCACCGTAAAGCTAACATTATCCACGGCTTGTACATGACCGACAGTGCGCTGAAATACGCCGCGCCTGATCGGAAAATACTTCTTGAGGTTGCGCACCACAAGGATATCATCAACAGCAGTTTGAGGGGGTGGATTCTGCGCCATGTTTAGCGTGCCCTCCCGGTGGTGACGTCTACCCAACACGCCGACTCATGCGTCGAGCTAACCGGCATCAGTGACGGATTCTCTTCTGTGCAGCGATCGATCGCATAGCGGCAGCGCGGCCGGAAGGGGCAACCCCGCGGCACATCCACGAGGTCCGGCGGAGCGCCCACAATCGAGACCAGCCGTTCGCGCTCATGTGTATCAAGCCGGGGCAACGAACCTAAGAGGCCCAGCGTGTAAGGATGGCTGGGATGGAGGTACAGGTCTTCCACCGGAGAACGCTCGATGATGTAACCCGCGTACATGACGACGACGTTCTTGACCAGCCGGGCGACCACACCCAGGTCGTGCGTAATCCAGATCACGGCCATACCGAGTTCGTCGCGCAGTCTCTTGACCAGATCAACGATCTGCGCCTGAATCGTCACATCCAGCGCCGTCGTCGGTTCGTCGGCAATCAGAATTTGCGGCATGCACGACAACGCCATGGCGATCATTACGCGCTGGCGCATGCCACCTGAGAACTGGTGTGGGTAATCGTCCAACCGATCGGCCGCGCGCGGAATACCAACCAGCGTAAGCAGCTCGGCGGCGCGGGCGCGGGCTTGCTTCGTGTCCATGCCCATATGCAGCTCGAGCGCCTCGGTGATCTGCCGGCCGATGCGCATCACCGGATTCAGTGACGTCATGGGGTCCTGGAAAATCATCGCGATCTCTTTGCCGCGCACATGCCGCATTTCTTCCATGGACAGCTTAAGCAGATCGCGGCCGCTGTACAGCACTTCACCCTCATAAATCTCGCCGGGCGGTTGCGGGATCAGCCGCATCACGGACATCACGCCAACGCTTTTGCCACAACCGCTTTCACCGACCACTCCCAGCGAATCACCCTCGCTCAAGGAATAGGAAATGCCGTTCACGGCATGCACGTACGCGCCCGTAATCTTGAAACGCGTCTTCAGGTTTTTCACTTCCAGGAGTGATTGTTGCTGCATAGTGTGAGCGTCCTCCGATTCGATAAAATGAATTATACAGACTATGCCAAACCGCACGCCGGGCCCAGTTTCCGGCGCGGTATTCTATCTTTACCGTAATGCATACAGCGGCGACGCAAGCAACAGCAGATGCTTGCGCGCCAGAGGAATGACAGTCATTACCTGTTCACTGAAATCGATCGGTCGTTCGAGAGTTTCCTGCAAACCATCAGCTAGCGGTGGAATGGCCAACCCCAGCGCAGATCGCAGAGTATTCCCACCCGCCGCTGCGGCGAGCAGCTCAGCACGCACCGCCGACGACGGCTCGGCAGAGCGCACCTCTGTCTGTAACGCAGAGCGAATCAAACTATCCACAGTGTCTCCCTGGATCATATTTTTTGCCCTGCCGACACGGAACGGTTGCCGGGCGACTGCGGATCAAGCCGTGGCTGCAAGTAAGTTTGCAGCTGCCGCTTGAGCTGCTCGCGGCCATAATGCAGGCGCGATTTGACCGTGCCCACCGGACAATCCAGAATGTACGAGATCTCCTTCAGGCTGAGATCGTTCAGATAATACAGAACCACCGTCATACGCTGGCTGGGCGGCAAGGAATCAATTGCGTGCTGAATGGCCGATTGCAGTTCGGATATTTCGAGCTGGTGTTCGGCGTTGGCGCGCGCCGGACTTACCAGGCGATCGATCACGCTTTCCAACGAAGTGAGCCAGCGCGAGCGCCGGGTCACCCAGGTATAAGCCTGATTGACGGTGACACGATAGAGCCAAGGTTCAAGCGGCAGACTCACGTCGATGCGGCGAGCATACGCATTGAGTTTCAGAAAACACTCTTGTAGAATGTCTTCCGCCGATTGACGATCATGCGTGATAGCGAGTGCCGTGTGAAAAACGAGTAGGCGATAACGATCGTACAGGGTTCCCAAAGCGGCGAGATCCCCAATGCACAAGCGTCCTATGAGTTCGCGGTCTGTCGGAGTCGGTACCATTCCGTCAATCAATACTCAGACCTCGTTCAAAAGGTTCAAGGAGGTTTTCTTTTGAACCTGGGATTTGAAGCTGACAGGCGGAGATTATACCGACTTTCATTAAAAACGCAACCATTTGGCCGAGTTAACTGATTATTCGTGGGCCAGTTGGCGCAAAAAGGCTCGATCGAGTTCGCTTAGTTCCGCCCGATCGAGCAACTCGGGCCGCCGTCGCCAGGTTCGAAGCAGCGCCTGCTCCCGCCGCCACCGATCGACTTTCGCATGATCTCCGGACAACAAGATTTCAGGTGCGCGCCATCCCCGAAATTCTGGCGGACGAGTGTAGTGCGGATACTCCAGCAAGCCGCTGGCGTGCGAATCGTCGCTGGCACCGGTGGGATCGCCCAGCACTCCAGGCTTCAGGCGGATCACAGCGTCCACCACCACCAACGCCGCCAGCTCACCCCCAGTCAGCACATAATCTCCGATTGAGATTTCATCCGTCGCCAGATGCTCTCGGATGCGTTCATCGAATCCTTCATAGCGCCCGCAAATCAACGCCACCCGATCGTACTGGGCCAATTCCAGCGCGATCTGCTGGTTAAAGAGCCGACCCTGCGGAGTCAAAAGAACAATCGGAATTGTTGATTGCCGATTGCTGATTGCCGATTGCCCGGCGTCCTGATCCCCGATCCCCAATCCCCGATCCCCAGTCCCCAACACACCCTCCACTGCGGCAAACACCGGCTCTGGCTTCATCACCATCCCGCCGCCGCCGCCATAGGGATAATCGTCGGTGACTTGATGCCGGCCTTCCGCATAATCGCGGATGTTGTGCAGCTGCACTTCGAGCAAGCCAGACTCAATCGCCCGCTTCAGCATACTCTCTTTCAGCGGCGACTCAAAAATACCTGGGAATAGGGTAAAAACATCAAAGCGCATGAGCCTATTCTAACACGATCACGCCGCTTGTTTACTTTTACCTCTCACTTCTTGCATCTTGCCTCCTGCATCTTGCCTCCTGCATCTTCCCTCCAGCGCTCTTTCGCTCCATCTCGCCGTTCTCACTTTGGTATAATCACTTCATCCTTTTCCTCATTTGAGTAAGCATCCATGCGTATCTACATTACCGGTTCCAAAGGCCAACTCGGACGCGCGCTCATGCGGCGTCTCGTCCAGCACGATCTGCTGGGTGTTGATCTCCCTGAAGTCGATCTCACGGATCTCAGCGCCACCCGATCGAGCATTGCGGCCTTTAAGCCCCACGTGATCATTCACGCGGCTGCTATGACGGATGTGGACGGCGCGGCGCGCAATCCCGATCTGGCCTATCGCGTCAATGCGTTGGGCGCGCGCAATGTCGCCGTCGCCAGTGAAGCGACCGGCGCGGCGCTGCTGGCCATCAGCACCAACGAAGTTTTTGATGGCACGAAGTCCGGGCCTTATCTCGAATTCGATCTCACCAACCCGATCAACCCTTACGCCCAATCCAAACTCGCCGCTGAAGTTTTCGTGCGCGATCTCACGACCCGGTTTTATATTGTACGGATTGCCTGGTTGTATGGTTTAGGTGGCAACAACTTCGTCAGGAAGATCATCACGCGCGCCGATACCGCTGGAAAATTGCGCGTGGTCACCGACGAAGTCAGTTCGCCCACCTACACCGAAGATCTCATCACCGCGATCGAGCAGCTCATCCCGACAGGCGCGTACGGCATCTATCACTTCACCAATGACGGCGCGTGCTCGCGCTACGAATTCGCGCAGAAGATTCTGGAGCTCAGCGGCCGCGCCCATATCCCGATCGAACCGATCGTGTTCGCCGACTATCCGCGCCCCTCGACGCCGCCGCCCTATGCTCCGTTGCGGAATTTCTGCGGCGCGCAGATCGGCATCACGCTGAGGCCGTGGCAAGACGCGCTGGCGGATTATCTCGCTCATGAACAGTTCTGAATTCGGAATTCGGAATTCGGAATTCGGAACGGGCAGTTCATTCCGCATTCCACATTCCGCACCGCGCAGCGTCCCTGTGGGATTCCGCATTTCCATCATCATCGTCAACTGGAACGGCGCGCCACACCTGCCTGTCTGCCTCAACGCTCTGCGCGCCCAGACCGTCAGCGACTTCGAAGTGATCGTCGTAGACAACGCCTCACACGATGACTCGCTGCAATTACTCGCACGTGATTACCCCGAAGTGAAAGTCGTTGCCCTGCCGGAGAATCGCGGCTTCACAGGCGGCAACAACGCCGGCATCCGCATTGCGCAGGGCGAGTTCATCATCCTGCTCAACAACGACACCGAAGTCGACGCGCATTGGCTGGAAGAAATCCTCGCCGCGTTCGAGCGTCATCCTGAAGCGGGCCTCGTCGCTTCCAAGATGAAACTCTTCGATCGACGCGACACGTTCCACACGGCGGGCGACTTCTATCGCCTCGACGGCATTCCGGGCAATCGTGGGGTGTGGGAAACCGATCGGGGCCAGTACGACCGCGAGGAGGTCGTCTTCAGCGCCTGCGGCGGATCGGCCGCCTATCGCAAGTCCATGCTCGATCAGATCGGCCTGCTCGACGAAGATTTTTTCTACTCGTGCGAAGACATCGATCTGGCCTGGCGCGCGCAACTGGCCGGCTGGAAATGCGTCTATGCCCCACGCGCCATTGTCTATCACAAGCTCAGCGCCACGGGCGGAGGAGCGACGGCGTCCTTTTACGATGGCCGCAATTTCATCTGCATCATCGCCAAAGACTATCCGTCGTCGCTATGGAAACACTACCGAGGCGCAATCATTCGCCAGCAATGGAGTCTCTTCGCAGAAGCGCTGCGCGCCTGGCGTGGTCAAGCCGCGCGCGCCCGGATACGCGGCATGTTGAGCGGGCTGCTTCATTTGCCACAGCTGCTCAAGAAGCGTCGCCTTATCCAAGCCACACGCCGCGTCGACGATGCCTACCTGCTGTCGATCCTGACAAAACCGTAACACACAACCACCACGCAAAACGCTGAGCTGTGTCATTCCCGCATGCTTTCGCTCATGCGTGCCGCCAGGCCTCGGTGGGGCCTGGGTACGGCAAGGCGGGAATCTAGCGGCTCAGTCAACCGGGTTCGCCCGCATTGAATCTGGATGCCCGACAAAAACACTCGGGCATGACGGACACGGATTAACACAGATGAACACGGATTGTCTCAATCATCCGTGTTCATCCGCGCGAAGCGTCCGCGTCATCCGTGTCCAAAAAAATCTTCGCGCGCCTTTTCGTTTAGATCGGTTCCCGTTTTGATTTACGCCACTGCTCTCGCTGGATGGTCACACACTCCGCGAGCGGCTAAACAGCCGCGGAGCGTGTAACCACGCGCAGCGGACTGCGAGCGTAAACCATTTAGGAATTTGCTCTAAACATCCACATCCGTTTATCCGCGTCCCCTATCCGTTGACGATCTTCATCCGTTGATCCGTTGCCTATTCGTTGACACCATCCGTTTCCATCCGCTTATCTGCTTCGCCGCAGGCATCCGCTGAAGACCCCATCCACTCCCGATTGACGAATCGCATTGATCGCGGTATTCTAGCGCCACTTTGTGCCGCGCCCTGTCAGGCGCGGCTTTCGTGAGGATCGATCATCAGCGCGTCACCCCTTCTTTCCATTATTATTCCGGCGTACAACGAAGCGCGCCGCTTGCCCACGAGCCTGGATCAAGTCGATCGGTTTGTGGCGGCTCAGTCGTACCCGATCGAGGTCATCGTCGTCAACAACAACAGCCGCGATGCCACGCCGCAGATCGCGCAGGATTTTGCCGCCGCGCATTCGTATGCGCGCGTCTTGCATCAACCGCGGCAGGGTAAGGGCGCGGCGGTGCAAATGGGCATGCTGAACGGCACGGGCGATTATCTGTTCATCTGCGACGCCGACTTCTCCATGCCCGTCGAAGAGATCGGCAAATTCATGCCGCCCGCTGTTGACTCGTATGACGTCGCGATTGCCTCGCGTGAAGTTGCCGGGGCTCGCCGCGTGGACGAACCGCAGTATCGCCACCTGATGGGCCGCGTGTTCAACCTCATCGTGCGCATCCTGGCGATTCCCAACATTCAGGACACCCAGTGTGGCTTCAAGGTCTTCCGGCGCGATGTGGCCCGTGATGTCTTCTCGCTGCAAACCATCGACGGCTGGGGCTTTGACGTGGAAGTGCTCTTCATCGCGCTGAAGCACGGCTGCAAGTTGATTGAAGTGCCTATCACGTGGTATTACCGCCCGCAGAGCCGCATCAGTCCCCTTAAAGATTCGATCAACATGGTGCTGGAAGTGCTCAAAGTCCGGCGCAATGGGTGGCGCGGAGTGTATGACCGCAAGAAGTAAACCCGCTCTGCCGGATCGGCCCACCCTCGATCACGAACTTCAATTGATCCAGTCTGGTCACGCCCTCGTCGCAGGAATTGACGAAGCCGGACGCGGCGCGTGGGCCGGGCCTGTCGTCGCTGCCGCTGTGATTCTCAACCCCGCCGAAGTGTCACACCTCGCCGGGGTCAATGACTCCAAACAACTTTCACCGCGCCAGCGCGGCGTACTGTACCAGGTCATTGTCGATCATTGCGTCGCGTACGGCATCGGCCGGGGCAGCGTCGAGGAGATCGATGCCATCGGGATTTTGCCGGCCACGCGCCTGGCGATGACGCGCGCTGTCGAAGATTTGGCGACTCAGCCTGACGCCCTGATTATCGACGCGGTGCGCTTGCCGCAAGTGAACAAGCCGCAGGCGGTTTTTAATTTCGCCGATTCGATCTCGTTGTCCGTGGCCGCCGCGTCTATTCTGGCCAAAGTCACGCGCGATCGGCTGATGATCGAATTGGACGCGCAGTATCCCGCTTATCGTTTCGCGCGGCACAAGGGATATGGCACACAGATTCATCAAGCCGCGTTACAATCAGTCGGGCCGTGCGCTATTCATCGTCGATCATTTAGACCCATCAGTGCTCTGCTCACTGATTACTTGCTGTAATTACGCATTACGTTTTACTCGTTACGCTCTATGGAAGTTACTCTCGTTCACGATTGGCTCAATCAAATGGGCGGCGCCGAAGCCGTCCTGGAAAATCTGGTGCAGATGTATCCGCGCGCGCCCATCTATACCAGCATCTACTGGCGCGACGAGATGCCCCCGGCTTATCTGGGCTGGGACATTCGCCCGTTGTGGCTGAATCACGCGCCGCGCATCTACGAACGGCACCAGCAGTATTTCGCGTTGTATCCCGCCGCCTGGGCTTCCCTCAACCTCAGCCGCTATGATGTGGTGCTGAGCAACAAGAGCGGGTTCTGTCACGGCGTCCACACGCGCCGCAAGCAAAAGACGGCCTTACACATCTGTTACTGCCTGGCCCCCACGCGCTATGTGTGGACGTTCGACGATTACGCGCGCAGCGAAGGCATGAGCGCCTCGGTGCGGCTGGCGTTGAAACCACTGATCGCCCTGCTCCGCCGTTGGGATTTTCAGGCTGCGCAAAAGGTCGATCATTTCATCGCCATCAGCACCGAGATTCAGAATCGCATTCAGCGCTACTACCAACGTGACTCGGTGCTCATCTACCCGCCGGTCGATATTCGCCGCTACGCGCCGCAGCCGGAGATTGGGGATTACTATCTCATCGTGTCGCGGTTGATCCCCTACAAGCGGATCGATCTGGCGATTGAGGCGTTTAATCGATTGGGCTGGCCATTGGTGATTGCCGGCAGCGGACGGGATGCCGCCCGCTTGGAAAAGCTGGCGAAACCGAACGTGCAGTTCCTGGGCCGCGTGCCCGATGCCGATCTACCCGACTTGATGGCGCGCTGCAAAGCCTTCATCTTTCCTGGCCGCGAAGACTTCGGCATTACGCCCGTCGAAGCAGAGGCCAGTGGGCGGCCCGTCATCGCCTTTGGCGCGGGCGGCGCGCTGGATACCGTTATCGATGGCGCAACCGGTGTATTGTTTGAAGCGCAAACCGTCGAGTCCATCATTGCGGCGATCCAACGCCTTAACACACTGAAGTTTGATTCGGCCGTCATCCGCGCGCATGCCGAGAATTTCAGCACCGAAACGTTCAGGCAAAAGTTGACGGCCTTCGTTGAAGAAAAGTATGCTGACTTCGTAAAACGTGAAGCGTAAAGGATGCAACACGCACCACGCAATACGCATTACGTTTTACTCTTTAGGATTTCACATGGAACTTCGCACTCTGCTCAAAATTCTCAGACGCTATTGGTATCTCGTCGTCATCCCGCCGGTGTTGGTGGGGATCTTCACGCTCGTCACGTATCGCGCGCCTGCGCCAGGCTACACCGCGACGCTGCGTTTTTCCGTGGGCTACGCGCCGGAACAGCAGGCGATGTCGTTGTACGATCGCAATTATCCGGCCTGGCTCACTTCGGAATACATCGCCGGCGGCTTGAGTGACTGGGCCAAGACCGGCGACTTCGCACAGGCCGTGGCCAACGAGGCCGGCCAGAACATCAGCGCCGGAGAGGCCGCCGGTTCGCTCGTGTCCGATCATCTCCGCAGCATCGTGGTGCTCTACCTCAACGGCGGTGATGCGGACAAGCTCACCGCGATCGGCAACGCGGCCATCAAAGTATTGCAGCAGCGCAACCAAATCGTGTTCCCGCAGAATGGCGCAGGGGCCACGGTCACGGCACTCGATGGGGTGGTCGTCGCCCCGGCGGCCCCTTCACTGCGCGCCCGGCTCGATATTCCGATCCGCATCGCGCTCGGCCTGGTGCTCGGCATCGTACTGGCGTTTGTCGCCTACTACCTCGATCCGCGCGTGCGCGATCGGGCGGATGTGGAAGCACTCGGGTTGAGCATCATCGGCGAAATCCCTAAGAGGTAATCAGGGATCAGGTCGCACAACGAGCTCGCGATTGACCCTTGTTCATTGATCATTGATCATTGATCATTGTTCATTGTTCATTGTTAATTGATTGTTGTTCAGGTAGAATGACGCTCGGAGGCTAAACAGTTCATGGAATTAAGAGATTATCTACGCATTCTCCGCAAGCGCGGCTGGATTATCTTGCTCACGACGCTGCTAACCGCCACTACCGCGTGGGGCTTCAGCCAGATGCAGATAGTCGAATACAAGAGTTCGATCAATGTCTTTGTGCGGCCGGAACGCATCGACAACGGGACGCTGCTGGCGACGAAGCAAATTTTGCGCGGCTTTGTCGCGTTCATCAACAGCCGCAACTTCGCGCAGCAAGTGATTACAACCCTGAGGTTGGACATGCTGCCTGACACCTTGAAAAGCAAGGTGACCATTGCGTCTAAAGACGAAGACTATATTATCCAGATCGATGTGGTAGACACGGATGCCGGCCAATCCGGGCGTATTGCACTGGAATGGGCGAACCAATTCGTGCAGTGGCGCAATCAAGATAACCTGAAGCAGCAAAAAGCGGATCGCGTCGACGCCGACATCGTGCAGGATCCAACGACGAGCAAGTTCAAACCGCAGACCACACTGAACGTTGCCGCCGGGGCCATCCTTGGATTCTTGCTGGGCGTGATCATCATCTTCTTCCTCGAAGCGATCGAGTCCAACATTTTGCGTTCGCCGGAAGACGTAGAACGCGCGCTGGGCACCACCGTCATCGGCGCGATTCCAGCCGCGGGGGCAGAAGCAGCGCGCTCTCGTCAGAAAAAGGCAGCCTAACGATTAACCAGTAACGAGTAAGGGGAAGTTTACGCATTACGCATCACGTTTCACTCATCACTTTTCACTTGTCAGGATAACCTATGTCCCAAACACCAACTGCACTCATCACTCTATCTGATCCGCGTTCTCCCGCCGCCGAGGCCTATCGCACGCTGCGCACGAACATTTACTTCTCCAGTTTGGAGCGCACGATCCACACGCTGCTGATCACCACGGTTGCGCCGGGCGAGGGCAAATCGATCGCGCTGGCAAATCTGGCCGTATCGCTGGCGCAGGGCGACAAGAAGACGATCCTCGTCGACGCCGATCTACGCCGCCCCACTCTGCACACCATCTTCAATCTTAACAACGATAAAGGCTTGACGTCGCTCTTCATCGACGCCAAAGGGCCGATCGAACCGGCGTTAAAAGAGGTAGGCGTGCCCAATCTGCAAGTGTTGACCAGCGGGCCGCTGCCGCCCAACCCGGCCGAATTACTCGGCGCGCCCCGCATGTTGGATGTGATCGAAATGCTGAAAGCGCGCGCTGACATCGTGTTGTTCGATGCGCCGCCCATCATCGCGGTGACGGATGCCTCGGTATTGGGCACTCGCGTCGACGGGGTATTGCTCGTCATTCAATCCGGCCAGACGCGGCGCGAGCACGCCAAACGCGCCAAGCAGCAGCTCGAGAAACTCAACATCCGCGTCATCGGATCGGTGCTCACCGGCGCGACGCTGGACAATGCCCTGAGCGGGTATTAGACCAGCAGAAACCGGGTTTCTTCAGTCAGGCGGGAAGTGAAGAGCAAGACGAAGAAACCCGGTTTCTTTGACCCACACTCATCACCAGGGAGCTAAGACAACATGAAGGGACTCATTCTCTCCGGCGGTAAAGGCACGCGCCTCTACCCGTTGACCTACACCAGCGCCAAGCAGTTGATTCCCGTGGCGAACAAGCCGGTGCTCTTCCGCGTCATCGAAGCGATCCGCGACGCGGGCGTGAGCGACATCGGCATCGTCATCGGCGATACCGGCCCGGAAATCCGCGAAGCCGTGGGGGACGGATCGCGGTGGAGGGTGAACATCACGTATATTCCGCAAACTGCGCCGCTGGGCCTGGCGCATGCCGTCAAGATCAGCCGCGCTTTTCTGGGCGACGATCGCTTTGTGATGTTCCTGGGCGACAACGTCATTCAAGGCGGCATCAGCCCCCTGCTGGCGCAGTTCGCCACGAGCGATTACAACGCGCAAGTGGTGCTGACCCGTGTGGCCGAACCGGAGCATTACGGCATCGCCGAATTGAAGGCCGATGGGAGCATCAACCAGCTGATCGAGAAGCCGAAGAATCCGTCCAGCAATCTGGCCCTGGTCGGCATCTACATGTTCGATCATCACATCTTCGAAGCCGTTGAAGCCATCCAGCCCTCGTGGCGCGGCGAGTTGGAAATCACCGACGCCATTCAGCACATGGTGAACGTCGGTCTCCACGTGCACCCGTACGTGCACACCGGCTGGTGGATCGACACCGGCAAGCCGATCGATATGCTGGCCGCCAACAGCCTGGTCTTGCAGGAAATCCCGCCGTCGATCGAAGGCACGGTCGACGCGGAGTCGCGCATCGAGGGAGCGGTCACGATCGGGAAAGGGGCCGAGATCATCAACAGCGTGATTCGCGGCCCGGCCATCATCGGCGAAGGCACCCAAGTCGTCAACGCGTATATCGGGCCGTTTACGTCGATCTACCATCACTGCCACATCGAGCAGTGCGAAGTGGAGCATTGCATCATTCTGGAGCACAGCGAGATTGTCGATCTGGACACGCGCCTGGAAGACAGCTTGATCGGCCGGCACGTGGAGATCAAACGCTCGCCGATGAAGCCCCGCGCCCTGAAGATGACGCTGGGCGACCACAGCAAAGTCGGCGTTCTCTAGAGCGAATTTCAGTTTCATTTACGACCTCGCTCTTGCTGGATGGTCACATCCAGCAGCCCCAACGGCGGATGTGACCACGCACAGCGGACCGAGAGCAGATGTATCGCAAATCAACTTGGAGACTGCGCTAGAATTGCGGAATGCGGAATCTGCTTCATTCTGCATTCTCACTTTCGCCTTCCGAATTCCGAATTTCTCATTGGGAGTTTGTTACTATTCAGCCGTCGTCATTGCGAGCGCTTTCGCCAGGCGCGCCCCCGCGCATAGCGTCCCTTCGGCAGGGCGTGCGAAGCAAGCTCCTTGCTGATCAGCGAATATTGACAGCCGTGCCGGAGATTGCTTCGTCGCAAATGGCGCTCCTCGCAATGACGGCTGAGTAGTAACGGGAATTTTCTTTTTGACAGCGTCTTAATTATGAGGTACACTCACTAACGTAATGTGAAGTAGGTTCGGTCCACACGAATGAGCTAGCCGCCGGGGGGTTACATCACACGGGCGGCTTTTTGTTTGTCGGCTAATCATGTAGGGCCGAAGTCGCCACTAGGAGTTTGGATATGGCATCACGATTACGCATCATTCCGCTGGGCGGCTGCGGCGAAATCGGCAAGAACATGACGGCCATTGAGTACGGCCAGAACATCTTGTTGATCGACTGCGGAATCATGTTTCCTGAAAATGATATGCTGGGGATCGACTTCATCATCCCCGATTGGAAATACCTGCGCGACAAGCGCGATCAACTGCGCGGCATCATCATCACGCACGGCCACGAAGACCATACCGGCGGCTTGCCTTATTTGTTGAAGGAAATGCCGGAAGTGCCGGTCTTTGCCACCAAGCTGACGCGCGGCCTGATCGAAGTGAAGCTGCGCAATCACAAGATTCTCGATCAAGTCCGCTTGCAAACGATCGAGGCCGGCGGCCGGATCGAACTGGGCCCGTTCGGCCTGGAATTCTTCCGCGTGGCTCACTCCATTCCCGATGGGGTGGGCGTGGGCATCACCACTCCCGCCGGATTGGTCGTCCATACCGGCGATTTCAAATTCGATCACACACCGGTGGATGGCAAGCCGACCGATTTTGCCAAGCTGGCCGAATTTGGCGGACGCGGCGTGCTGGTGCTGATGTCGGATTCCACCAACGCCGATCAGCCGGGCACCACCCCCTCGGAACGCGTCGTCGACGCGGCCTTCACGCAGGTTTTCAGCGAAGCCAAAGGCCGCATCCTCGTCGGCACGTTTGCGTCGTTGATTTCGCGCATTCAGCAAGTGGCCAATGCTGCGCAGCGCCATAATCGCAAACTCGCGTTCACGGGCACCAGCATGGTGGAAAACGTGAAGATGGCCCAGAAGTTAGGTTATCTGGACTTGCCCAGCGATCTCATCATGCGACTGGATGACATCAAAAAGATGCCGTCCGATCGGGTGGTGATCATGACCACCGGCACGCAGGGCGAGCCCTCGTCGGTGCTGGCACGCGTCGCTATCGGCCAACACTCGCAGATCCAGATCGAACGCGGCGATACCGTGATCATGTCGGCCCATCCCATCCCCGGCAACGAGGAGATGGTCAACCGCACGATCAATCGCCTGTTCCAGCGCGGCGCGAACGTGCTGTACAATCCCATCGCTCAGGTGCACGTCTCCGGGCATGCCTCACAAGAAGAGCAGAAGCTCATGCTCAATCTCGTGAAGCCCGAATACTTCATTCCCGTGCACGGCGAGCTGCGTCATCTGCGCGCGCATGAAGCGCTGGCCCGCCAGATTGGCATTCCGGCGCAAAACATCTTCGTCATCGAAAACGGCTACTCGGTGGAATTTGACGGCGGCGAAGGCCGCATTGGCGAGCGCGTGCCCGGCGGCTATATCTACATCGACGGGTCGGGCGTGGGGGACGTCGGCCCGACGGTCTTGCGCGATCGGGAAGTGCTGGGGCGCGATGGGTTCGTGATCGCCGTGGTGCATCGCGAGCCCGAACGCGGAGTGGTCATCGATCAACCGGAGCTCATCAGCAAGGGCTTCATTCATCCCGAAGACGGCGAAGATATTCTCAGCGGGGCCGCCGAGATGGTGCTGCGCCTGAGCAGCGACACCGCATTGAGCGACAAAGCGCTGCGCGACAGCATCAAAGACAAGCTGGCCGAATATCTTTACCGCGAAACCAAACGCCGCCCGATGATTATTCCAGTCCTATCGTAAGCCTTGAAGAATGAGGGAAGGAGAGATGGAGAGAGCGTTATCCCTCCTTCCCTCTATCTCTCCATCCCTCAATCTCTCTATCACGCTATTCTTCCTCGATGAAAGTTACTCTGGTCAGCACCGTCCTCAATGAAGCGCGCAGCCTGCCCACGCTGCTTGATTCGATCGCGGCGCAAACCCGCCAGCCCGATGAAGTGATCATCTGCGACGGCGGTTCGACGGACAACACGATCGATCTACTGCGCGCCGAACGACGGTTTCCCTTGCGCGTCATCGAACATCCCGGAGCGAACATCTCGCAAGGGCGCAATGTCGCCATCGCCGCCGCGAGCGGTGAAGTCATTGCGTGTGTGGACGCGGGCGTGCGGCTCGATCCGAAGTGGCTGGAGAAACTCGTAGCGCAAGATGGCGTCTTGCGCCACCAGGTCGTGGCCGGTTTCTTCTTGCCCGATGGGCACACGCCCTTTGAAGTGGCGATGGGCGCAACGGTGCTGCCTCAATTGGCCGACATCCAGCCGGAAAAATTTCTACCCTCCAGTCGCAGCGTGGCGTTCACCAAAGCCGCCTGGCAAGCGGTGGGCGGTTACCCCGAATGGATCGATTACTGCGAAGACCTCCTCTTCGATCTGGCCCTGCGCGAGAAGTTCGGGGCGTTTGCGTTTGCGCCGGAAGCGATTGCCTACTTCAAACCACGTTCATCGCTGAAACCGTTCTTCAGGCAATACTACCTGTACGCGCGCGGCGACGGCAAGGCCAATCTATGGCTGAAGCGGCATCTCATTCGCTATGGCACCTTCTTGATCGGCGTGCCCGCCATCGCGCTGTTGGGTGTAATCTGCCCGTGGTTCTGGCTGCTCTACGTGATCGGCGCGGCGCTGTATCTCAAGCGACCCTATCAACGGTTGCGGCCCATGTTGCGCGGTTTAGGCCGATCCGCATTCGCGCAGCTCAAGACGATCGGGTGGGTGCCCATCATCCGCGTGGCGGGCGACATCGCCAAGATGCTGGGCTATCCGGTCGGCGTCCGTTGGCGGCTCAAGCATAAACCTGGCAGGTTTTGAAAACCTGCCAGGTTTTTCGTTTTGTGGTAGACTGTGCCCCATGAAGCCTGCCATACGCCTTACCGTGATCGCCATCACGGCAACGCTGATCCTGGCTCTAGCCAAGCCGATCATCGTGCAAGCCGACACTCCCTCTCTGTGCGCCTACTGGCAGCCCAACATTACCAAATGGGCTGACCTCATCACCCAGTATGCCACAGACAACGGCCTCGATCCCAATTTGGTCGCGGCGGTGGTCGAAGAGGAATCCAAGGGCAACCCCAATCTCGTCAGCAGCGCCGGAGCGGTGGGGTTGCTGCAGATCATGCCTTACGAGGCCGGATTCACCTGGCGACCGCGCGCCACCATTTTACGCAAGCCCGCCGCGAATCTGGAATGGGGCTCGCACACGCTGAATGAAATCGTGCGACAGGCCCAAGGCCGGATTACGCTGGCGATCATGGCCTACAACAGCGGCTGGGATCGTATTCAACTCCGCACGACACGCCTGTTTGCGGCCAAAGTGTTTGACGATTACGCGCGCTGCATCTTGTCCCAGGCCGGCGGCGATTACAAGAACGTAAGCGATTACACCGTCTATGTCATCGCTCACAGCAGCGCCGGAACGACGAACGCCGATCGGTTCCGATCCAGCGGTATCTTTGAGCCGGTATCCACGTTTGATCCCGAATCCCTGCCCGTCGATCTACCTCACGTCGTAGCCTTTTCGCAACTCGACGAGGACCACATCGCCTGGTGGGTGGAGGTGTGGGTCGATGCCCGGCCCACGCTAGGCGAAGCGCTGAGCCGCGCCGCGCCGCGCACATTGCAACCACGCAGCAAATGAAAAACCGGGACCTGTGTAAAGTCCCGGTTTTGTTTTCCTGTCGCTGTCAATTTGAGCGAGAGGGATATTCACGGACAGCGTAATCTGGCTGGAGTCGAGGCTTTAGCCGGACATGGGGCAGCCAATCAACCCGGCTAAAGCCTCGATTCCGGAGTTTTCCAACCTCGCCGGTCTTTACCCCGGCAGCGACTGCCGCAACATCCGCAGCCAATTCCCGTGCAGAATCAAATCGATATCGGCAGTGGAATAGCCGTGTTGCCGCAGTGCCGGGGCGATGATCTGCAAGTCGGCTACGGTATCAAATCCTGCCGGGGTCGAGCGCATCCCGAAGCCGCCGTCGAAGTCGGTGCCGATGGCGGCATGACGCGCATCGCCCGCGATCTGGCAGACATGATCGATCGCCTTGACCACCGTCTCGATCGTCGCGGCCTCTTTGGGCTGATCGTGCTCCCAGTCGTGCAGCAGGAACTTGTTGAAGATCAACGTGCCGATAACGCCGTCATGCTGCACCAGCGCCCTGATCTGCTCATCGGACAAGTGGCGGTTGAGGTTGTTGGTCAAGCGGCGCGGATTGGAATGGCTGGCGATGACGGGCCCGTCGTAACGATCGAGCGCCTGAAAAAACGACAAATCGTCCATGTGGCTGAGATCGAGCACCACTTGGAAGCGGCGCATATGCTTCAGCAATTCGAGGCCTTCCGCCGTCAATGGGCCGGGCTCGCCGGTGCCGCCGCAATAGCGCGTGCTCACCCACGCCGGGCCGATCAATCGCACGCCGCGTTCGTACCACCATTCCACCTCGGCCGGTTCGCGGATCGAGTCGCCGCCTTCGATGAGATACACCAATCCGATCTGCCGTTCGTCCCTCTTCGGATCTTCGTCCAGTGTCGGATCGAAATCTTCCCACGTGCGCAGCACCGCTTCCAAATCGGCGCGCGTCTGGATGAGCTTGATCTGCTCGCACCCCTGCGCCATGCGCTCGTAAATCTCGGCCTGCCGCTCCGCGATGGAATGGGCTTCCTCATCATCGCTGTAATAGCTTTCCAGCGAGCTGGTGCGCTTCCGCTCGGGCGGCGTGAACAACGTCGCGCCGATCACGGCGATGCCGCCCTTCAGCCAGTCCGGCAGACCCAGCATCGCCACGCCGTTGACGGCCTCCACCGGGCCATGGGCCTCGCTGCGGCGAATGCTGTGCGCGCTGCGTAAGTAGTTGCGCCCGAAACACAGCACGTTCCAGGCAATATCTTCGTGAGCATCGACGATGATGGACAAACTAACCTCCCCAGCTAAAGAGTGGAGCGGCATTATAACAAAATAAAACGTAAAGCGTAAAACGTAACCTTCGCCACGTTTTACGCTTTACGCCTTTACGTTTCACGTTTTACACATGCGGTGCACGAAGTCCCCATCTTTCGCCTAGCGCGCCGCCTGTGCGAAGCACAGGATACGGCGTGGGGGAGTGCTCCCGCGTTTTACGCTTCACGTATCACTTCGGCAATTTGCCGAACACCTTCCACGCGCCGCGATGCCAGCGGTGGAACGAGCCCACCGGCGGCGCAAACATCATGATGCACTCGCCGTGTACTTCGTTGAGATGGTGTTCCTGGCAGTATCGAACGGCGACTTCCGATTCCGAGCCTTGCTGCATCCACACGTTCTGGATGCCCGCCGCGTCGGCTTCGCGCACCACCTGCTCGGTCTCTTTGGGCGGCACGACGATTACCACGCCGTCCACTTTTTCGGGCAGCACGCCGAGGCTGGCATAGCACCGATCGCCCTCGACGGCTTCGACGTTGCGATTGATCGGGTACACCGTGTAACCCTTCTCTTTCAACGCCTTATAGGCGGCGTTGCCGAATTTCTTCGGATCGCGTGACACGCCCACCACGGCGAGTTTGGGCTGCCCGATAAAATTCTCCACGGCGGTTTTGGTCGATTGAGTTGTCATGTTGCAGTCCTCCTAAAAAAGTAGCGCCCACCATCGAGCTGGCGGAGGCTTGATTTTCCCGACAGGGTTTCCCCGGTGCTCAGTGGCACGAAGTATAAATCGATCGGCTCAAAACGCAAAGCACTTTGACGCGTCTGGAAACCGGGTTTCTGCGTCCTGGTTTTTTGATCTATTCCAGTATAGAACGGAGCTGTCTACGGGGCCTAGCGATTGGCTAACAATCTCCTATCAGTTCGTTTGCGACTAGAAACCGGATTTTTCCCTTTCAAAAGAAAGGCTCATCCGACTCGAGCGGGGTTATTGTCAGATGCTCCCGGCCGCTCTGCGTGGATACATCCGCCGCTCCCAAGCGCTGGATGTACCCATCCAGCAAGAGCGATTCCCGTTGAAGTCGGAAGAGCCAAAAGAAATTACACGACTATCGTGGAGAAACCCGGTTTCTTTGTTTGCTACGCCAGTCCCACGCCATAGACCTGATCGGGCGTGAGAATGTCCGGGAATCGATCGCGCAGATCGCGGCGCGCTTCGTAGCAGAGCTGACACGCATCTGCATAGGTCTCACGATGCGACACGCCATAGCGCTGCACCAACTCGATCGGCCCACCGCGCAACAACGGCCCGCAGATCGGATGCAGGTCCGGATCATAGCGTTCGCAAATTTCTTTCAACGGCGTCTGAAAGAGGTTGCCGATGACGAGGCCCTGACACAGATGCAGGTTGCCCAACGGATCGACATGCACACGGCCCGGATCGCGCAGGTCTTCGTAGGGACAGGTGGTGAATTGCGACCACGGAAAGTGCGGCACATTCACGCTGAGTTTCTGAGCCGCGCGGCCGCGATACATCACGCCCGATTCACTCGCCGGCAGTTGACCCACCGCCGTGGCGGCCTCGCCGGCGGCCGGCGGCGCGATGCTGATCACCCCGATCGGGATGCGCAAGCGATCGGCGGCGGTACGCGCGTAGCGCGCTTGTTGACTCAGTTTCTCGTCGTAGTGATACTCGTCGCTGCTCACCGAGAGATCGCTAATCAATCCGGCCAAGGGACGCAGCCACTCCAGCGCATCGTCGACGCTGGTGGCCCAGTAGCTATTCGACACGATGCCCACTTCAAAGCCCGCCTCTTTCGCCAGCCGCACGCCCGCCAGCAGCGTGGCGTAATACAGAAACGGTTCGCCGCCCTCGAAGTACAGCGAGGTGATCGTGCCGAGGTCTTGCGCTTCCCGCACGATGTGGCGGATATTCTCCAGCGTCATCGTTCCCTGCTGCCAGGGGCTGCCCCACACAAAACAGTGATCGCATTCGAACGTGCATTGATACGTCAACAGCAGATGCAGACCGCTGAGTTGCAACATTTTGCCCTCCTCATTCGATGCGCTGTACTAACTCCACCAGCGCGCGGCGCGAGCGATGCTCCGGCGTTTCGGCCGCATAGCCGATCGGCAGGATGGCGACCGGGCGCAGATCGTGGCCTACGCCGAGGGCGGCCCGCACACCGTCATCGTTGAACGCGCCCACCCACGCCGTCGCCAATCCCAACGCGGTGACGGCCAACTGCGCGTACGCCCCGCCGATGGTCGCATCTTGCACGCAATACAACGTCGTGCCGCGCTGACCATACCTCCGCGCCGAGCGCGCCGGATGCGCGCAGAAAACCAGCGCCAACGGCGCTTGCTCGATGAAGTCCTGCCCCACCGCCGCCTTCGTCAAAGCCTGCAAGCACGCTCGATTGGTGACGAGATAGACTTCGTAACCTTGCAAGTTGCCGGCCGAGGGCGCGCGATTGATCGCCTCAAGAATCTGCTGGAGTTTCTCCGGTTCGACGGGTCGATCTTGAAACGCGCGGATCGATTGGCGGGTACGAATCACCTCGAAGAAATCCATGAATACCATCCTGAAAAGAAGTTTGGTCTCCGCACCACTGGCTTGATTTCAGTATACACCTGATGGCAAGCGGGATGCAGCACAAAATGGGTTGTCCAGCTTCAGCAGGGATCATCTCACGCCAAGCGACAAAGACCCTCCCGGAAGTTCGTAACTTCCGGGAGGGTTCTACTTGCTAAAGGTCAACTGGAATCCGTTTTTACGGATTTACATTATCAGACATTGAATTCATTCGCTGGATTCTTTACGGCCCAATCGAAAATTTGAATAGGGTCTAACGCACCACCACCAGCAGGTAGATCCGGTAAACGCGCGAAACTGACAATCTATAGCCTGTGCCACAACCGCCAACGTTTGGATTCCAATGCTGCACCATCACATAGTACGTGCCGGACGATGGCGCTCGCCATTCGATTTGCGAGGCTAGACTGCCACCATAGTCATCATTGGAAGCCAGGAGGGTCGTGCCATTGGTATCATACAAATACAGATAGGTATCGGCAGCTGTTCCAAGATTGGATGTGCTGATAAGATAGTATGTGCCCCCTTCTGCCGCAAACTTGATCCAATCGCGATCACCTGGACCACTGAAGTTGTGCCTCTGGATCTGACCGAGATCGATAGATTGGGCATTCAGTGAGTTGTCATCACTCTCGTATGCATCCGGACTGGCAACACAAACCTCAACGCCCGACGAGAAGATATTATTGGTTTTGGTTGTTTCGCTCAACGCGCCCGTCGAGTCTACTTGTGCGTAGAGCGTTCCGCTGATCTCGCTACCTGCGCTCAAAGGCCGCTCGCTCGCCCCTAGCATGCCTGTCAAATCAGTAATGACGGTTGTCAGCGTCACTGTTGCGCCGGATGCAATAGGGTCGTTGACCCAGAACTGGATGCTGCCGGTGTAGTCGCCACTGCCAGTAGGCACGTGATTCATATACAGATCCGTGTAGAAACCGTTCTGGGTGTCCAAGGAACCCTGATTCTGGACTACGGCCTCTACCAATGTTCCCGTCCCTGGATTCGGATAGGCAGTTACACCAAGAATCGCCAGATCAGGCGCGCCCACCGTTGGTGGTGCGATGGGTGAGCCAGCAGCGGTGGATGGTTCATTCGTGATGATTGCGAAAGAGCCTGGGGAAAAATCGGTCTTTACTGTATTCGACAGCTTAAACGCTCCAATGGAGTATTCACCTTGGCCGCTGCCTTCCACTGAGCCGATTTCAAGGGGAATATTGTAAGTAGCGCTGCAATTGCCACCCAGCGTGACCGCATTATCCAGGTTGCCATTCACGTAGAATTTGACCTGGTTTCCACCATCAAAGGTCACTGCCAGATAGATCCATTGGCCGTAATACGGTTGCTGACGAAGGCTGATGTTTCCCCGCGCCTGGTCGCTACCGCCATTACACCAGCGTTCAAATTTCAGGCGGTCCGATTCGACCGATACCAGCCAGCTGAGTTGACCGCTCGGCCCAAGTTGACCCGCCAGACGACCATCAATGTTATTGTTGTTTACAACCGATTTCCACCAGAATTCTGCCGTAAAGGCGGAAATGGGATAAGGACTGCCACAAGTCAGTGAAACCGTGTTGCCGTTGTTGGCCCGGCTGAAGCTGAGGCCGGTTCCCCATTTACCCGTTGACCAATTGACTGTAGGATTGATCGTGCAGTTACGGCCATTACCGCTGTAATCATAAGCAGTAGAACCGCTTCCTTCTTGGAAAAGGTAAAGATTGGTCGTATCGCTCTCGCGGTAAGGGTACCAGATCTGACTTGCATCAGCAGGGGGATTGCTCGCTGAGGCATTATCGATATACACTTGATAAGAAGCATCTGTTCCACCAGCCGGAATGCCCGCTTGGGTTCGGAACCAGATATCGATTGCATCGGGACCGCATTTTTTAATGAAGCGATTTATCTCTGTCGTATTGTTATAGACAATCCGCAAATCATCACACTTGTTGGCTGATTGAGATAAGTTGTAGATTTCTGCTGCAGAGGGCGAGGTGCCACTGGTGAATTGCACATTGACGGGGTAATTTGCTGGCAAGGCAATGGCCGGCATATTGTTTTGAATTGTAATGTTTCGTTTACTGGTATAGCCTAGATTCCACCAAGGCTCTTGTGGTCGAGAAGACGGATCGATTGTGATGGAAGTATCGCCGTTGACCGGATATGATCCTACATTGCCCGCGTTATCCGTTGCCTGGCAGCGGAAGCTGTAAGTGTGCCCGGCCTGTCCAATAAACAAGTCGTACGTCTTGGCAGCCGGCACAGACGTCAGCCAGTCACTCCATTGACCACTTCTAGAATCCTCGTACTGGATGTTATAGCTGCCAATACCGGACAAGGAATCGGAACCGTTCCAATGCACCTGGAAATTGTTTTCGTAGCTCACGGATGAAAGGGGTTGGATGGTACAAGTTGGAGCAATTCGATCGATGCCGAAAAGATGGTCGGTGCTATTGTTGCTGCCTGCATCATCAATTGCCTCGACTTGCCAATACAGGGTCGGGTAATCCTGGCTAAAGCTTACGGTAGCTTGTGTGATGCCTGCAGCATAGGTCTGGCGAAAAACCGGATTGGCGTCGTCTTTGGGAGAAGGATTGAGGCTGACACTAAGCCGATAGGAGCTAGCTCGATCAGACATATACCAACTGAAAGAGATGCTGGACGAATTCAGGTAAATTGCTTCCCGGTTATTTGTTGAGGCAGGAATGGGGGCTTTCAGGCGCGAATCGGAGGGCCTCCGGTGAGGTAAACTGATAGCTTTGTCCTGGGAAACTGCTCCATTCCAGCCAGTGCTTGCCCCATGTGCTTCAACCCGCACCAAGTGCTGCCCATCGCTAGATAGCGCATTATCTTCCAAGGTGTGCCAGATGGGAGCATCGACGTCTGTAAAGCAGGGGACGCCCAACTCGCCAACATTTGTCCAGTAGCCGCTGTCGGTGCCATTCGTTGCACTGTTGACCAGAAAGCGAATGGTGATCCCGACGCCGCCCTGGCCGGTTACGCAAGCCTTCAGACGGACGTTTTCGGAATTGCCATCCAACGGTATCAAATCAAAAGATGTGATGGATAGATTCTGATTGACAATCGTAAAGTGAAAGTCCTGACTCCAATCACTCACCGCGCCCCGGCTGTCCTGAACTTGCACGTGCCATTGATAGGTGTAAGCTGGCAGGCTGCTGGTATTCACACAGTTGCTGCCAACCCAGTCGCTACTCCAATTTTGCCCGCTGTCATGAATTTCAAAGTTATAGGCTGAAATTGAATCTCCGTCCGGGTCGCCTTGCGCCTGCGCACAGAGCGAAGCCGTGCTGCCTGAATAATAAACGTACCAGTTATACGGGCTGGTAGGCAGGGGCGGGTTGGGCTGATGGTTGACGGATGTCGTTGTACCTTGAAGCGTATAGGCCATGCCCTTACGATCTGGATGGCTCCAGGAAGTGTCCGACTGATCGGCGACTTCTACAATGATGCTGTGATCCCCGCTGTTGTAGCCGGCCGTATCCCAATCATAATAGTAGTCCGGCGCGCCCAATTCATATTTTTCTACCCCGTCCACCAAAATACGCATAGCTCGGAAATTGTTTACGCCATCTGTCCTGGCGTGGAAACGGACTTTGGTTGTGTTAGCGGGGGAGGCGGGATCTGCTGTAAAGATAGTGATCTTGCTGCTCGGTGAGGAAACATTGATCTTTACCGAGATTTTCGGGCCAAAGTAGGTGCCCTGTGGGTTGCGCAACTGAAAATAACCGCTGTGATTACCAGCGGCCGCGGGAGCTGTGAGCGCAACGCTCAAGTCAAGGGTAGCGTTGGAGGCGGTGGAGGGAACATCGGTGGCAAGGGGAGCGCCCATCTGCTCGCCATTCACGAAGACCAACTTGTAGCCTGCGCCCCAGGTGGATGTGCCGGTGTTTTTTACACGCCAGATTTTGGTCAGCGATTGGCCGGGGGAAACGATTGTGCCGTCGGGGATGGTGACGTCAGATATAAACGCAGCGTTATCTTGTGAAGGGATGGGGGTGCCAACAGGATTGCCCCCATCATCTGCTGCACAAACCGCTTTTATAAAGGGCCAGGCTTGGACTACGATATTAGCATCATTCGACTGCGCCCAATATTCAAGGGTATGTTTTCCTGGACTTAGCCATTTTGTTCCCCAAGAACAACCTGGGCGCTCAAAGAATAGTTGTCCGTCAAGTACGGCCTTGGTGACTCTTGTATCATCACTTCCTATTTGATATTTCCAACTCCAAGGCCAGTTATTATCAATAGATTTTTTTATCGTACTAATTTTAGTAGAAAATACGCAATGGCGCAAAACTCACTC
>PMCF01000375.1 GCA_003154115.1 Anaerolineae bacterium | reverse complement strand
TAGCCCAATTTGCGCAAAAATTGGGTTTGAGGTCTACCAGCCCGGTCTGTCACTACGCGATCGCCTGAAAATTCTGCGCGACCGCGCTTCGCGCCAGAAACCAGTCAAAGCATGGAAAGTTAGCGGGCACACCGAAAACCGATAACGTCGAGCCGGCCGTCGGGGAAGTTCCAGTTACGGCCCGAGGCGCGGACGAAAGCCGCAGCATCGCCCCAACCGCCGCCCCGCAGCGCGCGTGCATCACCTGAAGTTGTCCCGGTAGGGTTGCGTTGCGCCGAACTTTGGTAACTGCCGTACCAGTCGCGCACCCACTCCAACACATTACCGGCCATATCCAATGCGCCGTAGAAACTAGCTCCACTTGGATACTTGCCCACCTCTGTGGTATCGCCAACATTCATGTTGAAGTTCAACCGGCTGGCGTCGGGCGTCTCAGGCCCCCACGGATAGGTGCGCGGGGCGTCGCCCCGCGCCGCTTTCTCCCACTGCGCTTCGGTAGGCAAGTCGCCGCCCGCCCACTGACAGTAAGCCTGCGCATCGTTCCAGGACACCTTGATGACCGGGTAATTTGCAAACTGTGAAGTGCCGTAGTAACTGCTCCGCGTGTTGGACCCAGTTGATGGCGGGGCTTGACACTTACCTGCCGCCACGCACTTGGCATACAGGGCATTGGTCACTTCGGTTTGATCGATCCAGAAGGTGTCCAGATACACGGTATGCGACGGCTTTTCATCGTCAGATGCCTGCGTATCGGAACTGGCCGCACCCATCGTAAATTCCCCGGCGGGCACATAGAGCAATGTCATACCGTCTTTCTCGGACACTTGCGAGGAAGCGGGAACCATTATGGCCGGCGTGACGGTCGGCGCACGGGTGGGTCCCGGTGGGGGGGTGTGTGTCGGAAGTGCAGGCCGTGGCGTGACCGAGGCTGGCACCACGGTGGGCACAATGGCCGGCGCTAGAGTGGGCGATGCAGGCGGCGCAAACAACTTCGGCGCCAGGAACAAGGCCAGCAAGCCCAACACGGCCAGCCCCACCAGGATGGGCACTTTGGTCGACGTTGGCGAGGGCGGACTTGATGCAGTTGGCGGGCGCACAACGACCGTGGGCGGTACTCTCGGCGGTGCGGACAGGGCCGCCCTGAACTGCCCCGCGTTGGCAAAACGGCCGGTCGGCTGGATCGCCATGGCGCGTTGGACGGCGGCTTCCACCTGCGGCGAGAGGCGCGGCTTCAGCACACGGGGTGGGGTCAACTGCGCCAGACCGCCCATCAAATCGATCGATTCAGGCGGCACCTGTCCCGTCAGCAGCGCGTACAAGGTTGCGCCCGCCGCATACACATCAGAACGGGTATCCGTGCCCGTCATTTTGTACTGCTCCCACGGTGAATAGCCCGGTGTCACCGCGCGCCCGCCGGTCGCCGTCAGCAAATTCGGATCGTACACTTTGGCAATCCCAAAATCGACCAGGGTGGCGCGGCCTTGAGGCGTGACAATGATGTTGGCCGGTTTGAGGTCGCGGTGAATGATGGGCGGCGTCTGTTCGTGCAGGTAAGCTAGAGCATCCAGCACCTGACTCAGCCAGGCGACGGCACGGGCTTCGTCAACCGCGCCAGAGTGATCGAGCATGTCCTGCAAGGTCTGGCCTTCGATCAGGTCCATCACAATATAGCTGCCCCAGCCGGGGATGAAAAACGTATCCGTCACGCGCGGCAATGACGGATGGCGCAGCCGGACTAGCAGCGCCGCTTCCCGCGCAAACTGCCGCTGCGCTTCGGGCGACGCATCCAGGTTCTCTTTGATGGCTACCTGGAAGTTGATGTTCAGATCGACGGCGCGATAGACCGCGCCGAAGCCGCCCTGGCCCAGCAGCGCTTCGATGCGATAGCGGTTTTGCAGCAGTTGTCCAACGACGAGCGGCATGCTGACTCCTTAAAAATTGCGGCTTGCCTGTAACTCCCGAAAATGCTCACAGCCCTCGTCCCGAGGGCGTCCTTCTGCGAAGGCGTTCCCCGGGGACGGGGAGCGGAGCGTTTTCATGTTTCGCGGTACACGCAGTTCATGGCGTCTGGGTAGTTACCTTTTACCCAATGTTCTTCCCGCACTTCGCGCAAAACCGCGCCCCCACCCGGTTGGGTGTGCCGCATTGCGGACACGCCCGCATTGGCGCAGCGGATGGCGGAGGCGGTGGCGGCTGGTAAGCCGGTGGCTGGTAGGGCGGCGTTGGCGGCGGCACTTGATAAGGCGGTGGCTGATAGCTGGGGGTGGCCGGTTGCGGCGCGTCCAACGCTTTGCGGCTGCGATAAATCAGGCGTGTGCCGCCGATCATGATTTCGTTTTCGTGTACCAACACCTGCTGGTTGATCGGCTGCTTATTGACCAGGACCGCCGCACCCGGTTCGGCATGCAGCACATAGCGGCCGTTTTCCTGCCGGACGGTAGCGTGGCGCGGCAAAATGGCTGGATCGTTGAACAGCGGCACATCGCACTGCTCCGCGCGCCCGATGGTCAACACGGGCTTATCGAGATAAAATTCGCGCCCTTCCTGCCGCCCCGAGACGACTTTCAAAATCCCATCGGCCAGGGCTTTCTCCAACAGCACGATGAAAATACCGATGCACGCCCCCACAATCGTCAAGTCAATCGCGCGGCTGGCGACGCCGGTATCGTGCGGCATCGCCGTTCCCACGAGATCAAAGGCGAAGCCGCCCAGTGCGCCGCCGATCAGTCCGCCCAGTGCCGCATTGCGAAAACCCTTGGCCGAGCGGCGCGTGATACCTTCCGCCGCGCCCAGCACCGCACCGAAGGCCGCCCAGCCCAGGCTGCGTCCCAGAAAGGGAATGCCTTTCAATGGCTGATAAATCGCCTCACCGAGTACCAGGCCGAGCGCACCACCGATCAATCCGGCGCCGGCCGAGATAGCCACGGTCATCCAGGCCCGCCGGGTCGCCCCGTAGGAGATCAAGCCCCCGGCCAATCCCAACACCCCGCCAATAGCGACCCCTGCCAGCGCGCCAAATAGCGCATCAGAGGCATACAGATCTGATAACGACATGAAGGGGTTTTGCCGCGGCATGACCAGCGATTCGACCAGCAGCCAGCCGACAAAACCACCGATCCCGCCCGCCACAAAACTCCGCAACCGCGCATTGTTGAGTAAATTCATCTCACACCTCTCGTTTGATCTGTAAGCACAAGCGGGGCACACCGGCCACACCCGCGCGTGTCTCGTAAGCCAACATCACCCGCAGGCCCTCACCGTACAAATCGGGGCGGGCCAGCATCAGCGCCATCTTCTTGCTGGCCTGCATCGCCTGCAAGACCTTGTACGCTACCCACTCGGCAAAGCCTTCGACGATCAGGATGTCGCGCACCAGCGGGCAATTCTCGGCCTGCCAGGCGTGCGCCCATTCGTGCGCCACCACCTGGATAAAGAGAATCTGGGGCAGGCCGTTCTGGGCATAAAGGGTGCGCCGCCGCCCATCGCGGACGTAGACGCCCAGCACATGATTGACATCCTGGGCCTGCTCCGGCTTCACCTTCTGCAGCTGCTGCAAGACCCCGACCCGATCAGTCAACACAAAACGCACCCCCATCCGCAAGCGCAGGTCCAGCACGCTAGCGACGACGCCGATCACCCATTGAAACAATTCGTTAGCGCGTTCCGCGTCCAGAATGGCCGTCGGCTGACAGAGGCCGCAGATCGCACGCCCATCGGGCAAGCGCTGGGCTTGGGCATCGAGCGGCACACCGCATACCTCACAGCGCTGACGGGTGGCGTAGCACATTTCGCAATATGGGCTGCGCCCGTTGATTTCATAGTAACGCTCGCCGATGGGTGTGCCGCACGATCGGCAACGCGGCGCATCGGCGGCACAGGCCGCGCACAGCCCCGCCACCGATCGATCGGGCCGCATGGGCTGTCCGCACTGGCGGCAGTGTGGCGCTAACCGCTGACAGCGCGAACACACGACCAAGTGACCGGCCATGGGCCTGGAGTGCCGGTAAATGGTAGACCACGCCGGGAGCGGCCGACCACACAGGTTGCAGTATTTACTCATGGCAAAGCCCGGTCACGCTCACTGCGCCGCGCGTTCTTTCACTTTCAAGGTGATACCGGCCAGCACCGTAAAGCCGAACGCAAACGCGCCCAAAATCAGCCAGTTTCCAACCAGAGTACCGCGTGAACAAGCTTCGTTGAACTGAACCACTTCTTCCGTTTTCCCGTCGGGATCCGTTTGTTCGATCTTATCCACGCAGCCATACTTCAATTCGAATTCGGGCGAGATGCGCGTGCTGATGAATTTATCGGCGGGTTGCTCGAGAAGCACCCGCGATTGACCGTATTGATTCAGTTCATTCAGCCGGGTTGAGGTGCCCAGCGCATCCAGCGACCAGCGCGTGACCGTGATGCTGGATACCGGCTGCACGCTCTTAGGCAACTTAAATAAGACGCCGGCAAAGATGATCTGCACGATCAGCACCAGCAGCATGCCGTAGACCACCACATCCCGATTGGGCACCAGCGCCGAGACCCACAGGCCCAGGGCCACGCTGGCCCAGATGGTGAACAACAGGCTGAAATACAGCTCGAGCGGAGCCGGCAAGAGCAGCGTTGTCTCAGGCAGGCGCACTTTCAGGCTGATGACCAGGAGCAAGAGCAAGCTTTGTATCACGGCAAATCCAGCCAGCACCACAAACTTGGACAGGAGATACGCCCCCAGATTCAGGTTGATCATGCGCTCGCGTTCGTAGACGGGCTGCTCCTTGACAATCTCAAAAGCCGCGCCAAAGATACCCAGCAGAGACGCGGAAAAGGCCAGCATGAACAACAGGACTTGCGCCTGGTTGGCTATAGTATAGGTGGCGCTGTCCTGTTCTTTCAGATCTTTGGTCAAGTGCATTTCCACGCATTGCGTGATGGCCGTGGGCGCGTTCCAATCAATGCCGGTGCAGGCGGGATCATATTTTCCCGTCAGCCAGAACGGCTCGGAAATCATCAACAGCAGCAGGCCGATGATGGGCATGACAGCCAGCAGCACGAACAGGCTGAATTTATTGCGAAAGATCAACTCCAGGTAGCGCTGCGTCAAGATGCCAAATTGGCGCACACTGCCGGCCGCCCCCAGACGGTTGGAGCGGCCGACCGGGGTCGCGCCGCTGGCCGGGCGCGCGGAGGTCGAGATTCGATTCACCACGTATTGCTGATAATAGGGCGACTGCTCGTACAATTGCCGCCAGCGCTGCACTTCCTGCGCAGTGTTGAGTTTGAGATAGATATCGGCAAAACTCTGGGCCTGGAAAAAAGTCAGCGCCTCGCGCGGCGGGCCAAAAAAGACCAGATACCCGCCATAGCCCATAAAGGCAATGTGGTCGCACAGGCCCACGTTGTCCGTCGCGTGGGTGATCAGAATCACCGTCTTGCCGCTATCGGCCACGCGCTGCATGTCATACATCAATTTCTTTTCCGTGCCAGGATCCAGGCCGGAACTTGGCTCATCCAGAAAGAACAGATCGGGATCAGCCAGCATCTCCACGGCGATGTTGACACGCTTGCGCTGGCCGCCGCTCAAGTTAGAGATGATGTCCTTGCGCTTGTCCAGCATGTCGAGCCGCGTCAACACATCGTCGATGCGGCGTTCGATCTCGACCGCCCGGGTGTCGGGGGGCAACCGGAGCCGGGCGGCGTAACGCAGAGCATTTTCCACGGCGAGATCACGGTGCACAATATCATCCTGCGGCACATAACCCAGCAGCAACCGGTATTGATCGAAGTGAACGTAGAAATCATCGCCGTTCAGCAGAACGTGACCTTCGTCGGCGCGCGACTGGCCGTTGAGGGCTTTGACCAGCGTACTTTTGCCTGCGCCCGATCCACCTACCACGGCCACAAATTCGCCGGGCTGAATGGACAGGGTGACATCGTTCAGGATGAATTTAGTGCCGCCACCTTTGCGGTCTTTGACGCGCCGTTTGAGGTGCATGCCATCCAGCCGGATGTTTCCGACGTTGGCGGCGGGCGCCAGGCCGCTGGCGGTATACGCCAACCGGAACGGCCCCAACTGGATCATATCGCCCTGCCGCAGCGTGTGGCGCGTGATCCGCTGACCGTTGACAAACGTGCCATTGGTCGAACCGAGATCGCTGAGCACATCGCCCTGCGGGGTGTGGTCGATCCGGGCCTGACGCCAGGACACCATGGGAGAAGGTAGCGGAACATTGCTCTGGGGATCGCGGCCCAGCGTGATCTGCGGCGCAGCAAATTGGGTGGGATCGAGCAGCATCGTGCCGCGCCGCGCCTGCGCCGCACCGCCGCCCGCGTCCTGAAAGGTGAGGCTGACCGAGTTGCCCTGCACATCGCCGATGCGGAGAATATCGCCCGACTTGAGTGGTTGGGGTTGCCGCGGCGTGAGGCGTTGGCCGTTGACGGTGGTACCGTTGGTCGAGCCGAGATCGATGACCTGAAAGAAGGCCCCCCGCTGTTCCAGCCGCGCATGGTGACTGGACACGGTCGGATAGTTCAAGGCCAAATCGTTGTCGGGGGCGCGGCCTAACGTAAACACCGGCTTGGTAATGGCTTGCGTGGCAGGCGCTTGATTCGGAAAGCGGATCAGCAGCGAGGCGGCCGGGCCGGGTTGAAGCGGGCCAGCCGGCGCGGCCTGAGCCGACAAGGGCTTGCCACAGCGCCAGCAAAAGCGCGAATTCGGATTTTTTTGGGTCGTAGAACAATGGGGGCAGAAATTGGACATAGTCAGGTTGTCACGTCTTGGTTTATAGGCTGAAGATCAAATCGACTGTTCCGAGGCGTACCCGGAAGTTGCTGTTGATTTTATGCCGGCCTTGTACGGGGCGATCGTTGACCCAGGTTTGACCATTTGAGAGGTCGGTCAGAATATAGCCGTTGGCCGGTTCATATTCCACGCGCGCGTGCTGCGGCGCGAGTTGGCCCGTGTATAAATCGCTGCCGGGCGCACTGCCGATGGTAAAGGGTGACTTGCTGATAAACCAAACCTGGGTGGGGTTGGTCACCAAAGACAGACGCGGCCCCGTGGCCGTGGGCAGCGGAGGCACGGGATTGGTCACAGGCGCTTGAAGTCCGGCAGCCGGACGTGCCGCCGGCGTCAGAGCCGGTGGGACTTGCACTTGCGGCGGTGGCACCGCCCGACTTGCCGCGCCCGGCTGCGCCACTTGAACTGGCGGAGGTGGATTTCCGATCGGGCCGGATGCCGCTGCAGGACGCTGAGGTACTAGGACTGGCGCAGGGCCTACGCCACTTGGCCCAATCGGATCCAGCGTGACGCTCAAGCCGCTGTTGCGCGGCGCGAAACGGTTATAGACCCAGGCCGACAACGCGCTGAGGCCGCCCATCATCAGCCCGACAAAAATCAATCCCGCCACAAACAACAAAAAGTAAGTCAGAAATCGATCGAAGCCTTGCAAACTCTCGATGGTTGGTTTCAGTCCAATTTGTTCGGCTAGATTAAAACCCTGGATCGGGCCAAGATTGATGTTGCTGTTAAGCTTACTGAGGAGGCCGACCAAAGTGTGAGCAAAGAATTGAACAATCACGACATTCATCAGCACCGGCAAAATGCCGACGATCATCCCGAACACAAAACCAACCTGCGCGGCGGACAGGACATTGATACTACGGATGCGATAAGGCATGGCGCCTCCCGGAGTTTCGTGCTCAAGCGGACGGGGGCCGAACGCTGCTTGGCCCCCGTCACGGCTGGCGCGTCGTTACTGGGTGTAAAACATCAGCTTGATGCGGCCAAAGCGGACTTCAGCACCATTGGGGACCGGCATGGGCGTGCCGGGCTGCACACGCTGATTGTTGACGTGCGTGAAATTGGTCGATTGGAAGTCTTCGACGAACCACTGCCCGTTTTGGAAGAACAAACGCGCGTGACGGCGGCTGACGCCGCCATCGTCGCCGCCGTGCGGTGTCATGTCTACATCGGGGAAGATATTGCTAACCGGGTCTTCGCGCCCGACGATGTACTCCATTTTTCCGGGAGGCAGCATGATCTGCGCGTTGGTGGTCTGGACGATCAAGCGCGGTGTAGGCGCAGCCCCATAGGCAGGTTGCGCGGGCGGCTGCTGATAAGCAGGTTGCACCGGGGGTTGTTGATAGACAGGCGGCGCGGGCGGCTGCTGATAAGCAGGTTGCGCTGGAGGTTGTTGATAGACAGGCGGCACGGGCGGCTGCTGGTAAACCGGCGGCACGGCGGCAGCCGGTGCGCCACAATTATCGCAGAAGGCGGCGCCGGGCGTCAAAGGCGAACCGCACTGTGGGCAATTTGCGCCGCCTGGCGCGGGGGCCTGATACACTGGCTGCGGCGTAGGCGGCTGATAAGCCGTGGGCTGTTGCGCTGGAGGCTGTTGATAGATGGGCGGCGCGGCCTGCACGGTGGGCTGGGGGGGATAGCCCGCGGCGGCCGGGGCGGGCGCCTGCAATGACGCTCCGCAGTTGTCGCAGAAGACCGCGCCGGCATCATACGGGGTATTGCATTGTGGACAGTTTGCCATGGTAAGCTCCTTAGGTTGGATTGATTGGCTGTTCGATCTGTTTGTTTTAAGGTAACTGTTCTGCCGACATGCCCGAGTGCTTACGCCTTACCCGCCGCACTGCGGCGGAGGCGCGCTGGGCGTATCGGGCATCCAGAGTGATGGTTGGCAACATATGCGGTAGGGCAACTGGATTCCCGCTTAAGACATGCGGGAATGACCGCAAAATGTGATACCGGAAATCAGCTTTGAAACTACGCTAAGGTATATCGTCGAGTTTCTGCGTCAGTTTGCGAGTGGCGTAGCTGATCTTCTTGGTGCCTTTCGCCGACATCTGCCCGCCCTGCTCCAGGCTGGTGGCTTCCCGCTGCATATCGGCGGCCAGTTCCGTTTCGCCCATTTCCAGCAGGCGGGTTGCGGCGGCCCGCAGTTTTTGCGTGGCCCCGGCAACGTTGCCCGCCGCGGCGTCGTCCAGCGCGCGAGTTTGCAGTTTGAAAGTGGTGACTTTTTCGATGATGTTCATCACGCCGGGATCGACCTGAGCGGCTTGCGCAGGATCGCCGGTGAAGCCCAGCAGGATATCGGCCTTCACTTTTTGCGCCGTCAGGTTGGAGAGCGGCACCTCGTAATCCAACTCGGCCTGCGCGATGCGATACCGGCCGGTCTGGCGCGGCGGAACCATCAACTCCACCAGGACGCTGCGCCCCTGCCCTTTTTCCAGATCGCCGAGAAAGACCTGCACATCCCGATCGGATAGGGCGCGATGTCCCAGCTTGGAAATTTGCGGCAAGACTTGCCACACATTTTTCGGCGTTACGCCCTGCACCAGGCGCAGCACCAGATTGGCGTTTTGCACCACCGCCGCCTGGGCGGACATCACGGAACGCCTGAATTCATCAACGATCTTATGCGGTGTAGCGTCGTCAATGAAATCGGACACGCCGGCACTGGCATGCGCGATGCCCTCCAGCAGCTGCTGATTCCAGTCCTCGCCCAGGCCGTAAGCCGTAATGGGAATGCCGGATTGGCCCGCCTCGCCCGCAATCTGCTGGCAGAGGGGTTCGTCGCCGAAGGTTTGCCCGTCGGTGAGCAGGATCATGCGGCTGGCGCGGCCCGGTCCCAGGTTCTGGCGCAGCAGATCAAGCCCGGCACGCATGCCCACCGACATCGTAGTGCCGCCGCCATCCTTGATGCCGTCGATTTGCCGGTGCAGCGCGGCCCGATCGGTGACCGGCTGCGTCGTGACGATCTTGCGCGCGGTTTCGTCATAGGTTACGATCGAGACGATGTCGCCCGGCCCCATTTGATCGACGGCGATCTTGGCGGCAATTTTCATATTCTTCATCTTGTCGCCGGACATGGAACCGCTTTGATCGAGCACCAGCGCAAAGTTCAAGGGCATTTGCACGGCGGCGACCACATCGGTCGGCATGGCTTCCAGCAGCACGTAAGCCATTTGCGGCGCATTGGTGACCGGAAAATTCGGCTTGTTGGTGCGAACCACTAAATTGACTTCTCCTGGCATTTTTCACCTCCACAGTGATAGTCTTCAACACAGATCAATTTCAAAGGCAGAATATCTTCGTCAAGCGCCCCTCCCTTTGCTCAGCGGTTCGCCCGGTATCCCGGCCAGAACCCCTAAGGCTGTGACGTGTGTGCGTGGTGGTTACCATTTGCTGAGTTCCCTTAGTCTGTTCGCGCGCATCCCTCTGTGCGGGATCAAGCAAAAGCGCCAACTGATACATCGAGACTACTTCGCTGTTGCACTGAAGTTTTCTTTGAGCGCCACATACTTACCGCCCAGCCGGATATCTTCGGCCAGATAGACAGCACCGTAGCCGCCTTCGCCCAATAAACGGACGATGCGGCAGCGATTTTCAAGGAGGGTGTTGGAGATGAGAGACATGACGCTAAACAATTCCGTTCCGGTCAACTCCCGACAATCACTTACTGCCAGACAATTTTTCAAAACGAATCTCCGCTGTTTCTCTGTTGCGCGGTTCATCGCGGAAACTCTCAGGGCAAGGCCGTCACTTCGAAAGCGCCAAGGTAGAATGGGCTGTTACTGCTTAACTGAAGACCGCCGTTGGCAAAGGTCTCATCGGCAAAGTAGAAGACCTGGTTGCCACGCTCAGATAGAGAATAAACATTCCCTTCAATCTTTAGATCCAAATCAGCACCGTTATTAACCCCAAACGACCCACGAGGAATCTCCTGTTGTACGCCATTGACCACCTTTGACCATTTACAATAACCTGACTGGCATGCCAGGAGCATATAGTTGTTATTATCTTGTATGTGGACAGCGATTTGCCAGCTGTCTTGTGGTCCGGTGAATTTGACAATGTAGTTGACCCAACGCGCATCGCCTAGGATCGCTGAGGAAAAGTTGCCTTTTTCGAGGGTGAGTCTACCGTTGACAGACGCAAAGCCGCTGCCGGTCATGCCCCAGTCTGGCTTGATGCCTTTCTCAAAGTCGTCCGCAAAAAGTATGTTGCCAGGCTGCCCGGACGGCATAGGGGTATTGAGAGACCCTGAACGAGTCGCATCAGGGGTCACAGCGGCACCCTGCCCCCCTGCGCTGACTGCAATGATCACTTCGCCCTGGCACGGATCGATTTTGGTGCCAGCCGCAGGCTTTTGAGAAACCACGGTATTCGCCGGGGCGGTGCTGTTAGGCTGCATATCTTTAACGGGTTTCAAACCAAGCGCACTGATGGCCGTAACAGCGACGTTTTGATCAAACCCGACCACGTTGGGAACCAGACACGCGGCCGCTGACGAATTAGGACCTCCCACCACAGTCGTCGAAGTGCTGCCACACGCGGCGAGCAGCGTCACGACCAGCGCCAAAATGATGGTGCGAATGATCGACATATTTTCCTCCAGAGCTAGATTAAATTTCCGCAACGACTGCAAAACTTCGCGCCGACTCGATTGAGCTGCTGGCAGCGCGGGCAAGTAGAATTGGTTGGTACTGCCCTGGGAACTGCCGCAGGCACCGCTGGTGAAAGGAAAGGCGTCGCCTTCTTGCGCCTGGTGAAAATCCAGACGGGCAGCAAAATGAGCGCGCCGCCCAGCACACCCATCAAGGCTCCGCCGATGAAAGCCCCTACCATGTTGGTATAACCTTTACGCTTGAAAATGATCGGGGTAAAAATCGCGCCGATAACGGCCCAGCCTACCATGAAAGCCACGAGCGCACTAGAGTTATTCATTTTCTCCTCAATTTCTAATCGATTTATCGCTGCACCTGAAAGGTGTGTTTACGGTTTTAGGCCTTCAAATCCACCACAATTACACTGATGTTGTCCTCGCCGCCGGCCAGGTTGGCGCGGCGCACCATTTCATCACACGCGGCCTGCGGATTGTCGGGGAAGGCCAGCAACACGTCTTCGACGCCGTCAGTGTGGATCATCTCCCAGACGCCGTCACAGCACAGCACCAGCCGATCACCGGCCTGGAGATCGCAGTGGAAAATATCGACCGGCACTTCGGGCTTGTCGCCCATCACGCGGTAGATTTCGTTGCGGCGCGGATGCTCATAAATCTCGTCCGGTTGCAACAGCCCTTTTTCCACGAGCCGCGCCACGATGGAATGATCGGTTGTGACCTGCCGCAAGAGGCCGCCCTGCCACAAATAGGTGCGGCTGTCGCCAACGTTGGCGACAATGGCGTGCCCGTCGCGCACAAAGGCCAGCGTCAGGGTACTGCCCATGTCGCTGTTGGCGGCGTGAGCCTCGCTCGTCAAGCGGCGATTAGCTTCTTGCACCGCATCACACACCGCGGTCTCGAAGGTCTCTTCCAGCACTTGTTTTCCGCTGAGTGTGGGGGCTAATAAGTCTGGCAAAAGTTTTTCCGCCAGCACCTGCACCACGCGGCGACTGGCCTCCTGGCCGTTGTCGTGGCCGCCCATCCCATCGGCTACGGCGAAGACCCCCAGGCTGGGCTGGATGGTTCCCTCGGTCACGCCGACGCCGGTGACGACGAGCAGGCTGTCTTCATCGATGGGGCGCGTCTGGCCGGGATGCGTCGCATAGCCGACCTGCAAGCGCAAGTTCTGAATAGCCACAGGCGGCGCACTCTCGATGATCGACTCAAACGTAATCCAGTAAGGCACTTCATTTTCAATCACGCTAGGCGCATCCGCCGGCAGGTTGCCCGCCTGGACCCGGCAGGCCGCGCCGTCGCCAATTTCGGCTCCGCACTGCGAACAAAAGAGGTCCTCGAAGTCAGTGCGCGGCGTATGGCACTGTGCGCAAGTCTGCGGATCAAAAGCGCGGTAGACGATGACATCGCCGGTCTGCTCGCTGATTTCGGTCAACCGATAGCGATTAGCCAGCGTGGCCGGCAGGGCCAGAGCGACAATCGGTTGGGGCACCAACGCCGGAGCGGCTTCTTCGACTAACGGGATGTTGACCGCTTCCGCTAGTTCCTGCGCTGCTTCCAGGCGAGTCTCGGCTTCGATCGGTGCGGGTGAATCGATCGGGCTTTCAGCCGTGGCCGCTGAACCATTCAGTTCAGCCTCGGGTTCGCTGGTTACAACGGCGCTCTCAGGCACGGCGAGCAGATCCTCTGGCACAGATTCAGAAACTACAATTGGCGCGGCCTCGCTGGCGATAGCCTCCACGGGCACACTCTCTGAAATGAGTGATGCGCGGCATTTTTTGCAGAATTTCGCACCTTCGCGATTTTGTTCCTGGCAGTTAGGGCAATTCACGGGCTGGCTCCTTGTGATGGATTAGTAACGTCTAGGGTTCAAGCCGAACTTCGTCCAGATAGGTATAGGTGTTGAACCAGTGGTCGTAACGGCTGTAATTGCGGAAAGCGAGCTCAATCGTTTGATTGGCGTAGCCTGACAGATCGATCGTTTTTTCATACCAGCCGCCGGTCTGCCCATTCGGATTGGGCCGGGGATTGCTCGTTCCCGGCACGCGCCACCACGGGTCGCACGACAGGCCGGTTGTCACCCGATTGGCGTCGCTGTAAACCGTCGCTGTACCAAGGCGCACTTCGAAATCATCATAGGTCGTGCTGCCAAGCGGTGCGCCATCCCACGTGAGCATGAAGTATTTGAACGTCAGTTTTGCACCACCTGCCGGAATGGTTACGGTTTGAACCAGGCCCGCATAGCCCAAAGGCACATTGTTACAAGCGTAGTCGGTTTTCCCCAGCAAAGCCGCACTTCCCGCCATAGAGGTTCCATCGGCGGTGGCGGTTACGCGCGCGGTCGGCAGGCCATCGCTTTCAGTGCGCCATCCGATCGCCAGATCCTGCTCAAAGTCGCCATTCTCAAA
Source organism: Anaerolineae bacterium (assembly GCA_003154115.1). Lineage (GTDB taxonomy): Bacteria > Chloroflexota > Anaerolineae > Fen-1058 > Fen-1058 > Fen-1058. The sequence continues at coordinate 1,759 of PMCF01000375.1, read as the reverse complement.
CAGCAGAATCGCGTCGCTGGCTTCCGCAGAAATGCCGCTCGCAGCGCTCTTGAATTGGGCATAGACCGTTTTGCCGCCGCTGCCGGGCGTCAAGGTAAAGGGCCATGTCGTTGCAAAAGCCTGCCAGTCACCCCAGGCTTCGCCTTCATTTCTCAGACGCATTTGATCGACGGGGACACCCTCGACCGTAGCCGTCAGGTTCAGCGTAACCTCACGGCGATAGGTATAGGACTGGTCGCTGTTGATCGCCACACTACCCTGGGGAACCAACGGATAATTCTGGAGGATGAGGGGCAGGTATACATTAGCGCTCTTGACCAGCACTTGCGCATCAGGAACAACCGGCAGCGCTTCCGGGTTTCCGACTTTATCGTGGGCCACCGTCGCAAAGGAATAGGTAATCACCTTTCTCGCCAGCAGGTCACTCGCGGGCGGGGTAAAAACGAACGATCCGCTGTCTTGACGATGATCCGCGGCCGCAGTTGTGTACGAAATCCAGAGACTGCTGTCACTTTGATAGTACAGGGTGATTGAAGCCAGGCCGCTGTCGGCATCGCGCGCCGTCCACGTCAAGGGGAACGTCGTCAAGCCGATGACCTGTTCAACCGAAGTGGTTACGGTTGATGAGGGAGGGAGGTTGTCGGGCGTGACAGAAAAAACGGCGGCGGCGGCATTGCCCAACTGGTCTTGCGAGGTGGCGGTCAGGGTCTGGCCGCTCGACAAATGGCACAAGTGATATTGGGCCGACCAATCAGCCTGGAGAGAAGGTTCCTGGATAATGAGCCCGCAACCCAGAGCGGCCGGCGAAAATGAAGTCAGGGTATATCCGGCACCCGCATCAACAGAGTGTCCACTGATCCAGAAATCGCCATTGGAAGTGTCGGTGATATACAAAGTGGTGTCAACGGCCGCCAGGTTTGCGCCAACCGCTGTGATCACGGCAGTGCTAACCACCGGGGCCGTAACATCTTGCAGATAAGAGATGGCGAAGGTATTTTGCAGCTCGCTGGCATCGGTGACGGTGTAGAAGACGTTCGCGTAATCGCCGGCCGCCAATCCGACTGAATAAGTGACCCACTGCGTGGCGGGCGCATCCGTCGCGGTAAAGACGCGCCCTTCCTGTTGGAAGGTGGCCCCGCTAGTCAAGGTAAACGGCGGCGTACCGCTGATTTCCAGGGTCAATGTTATTTCGCCAGTGACGACATTGCTAAAGAACAGCGTCTTGCTCATATTGTCTTGCGGTTTCGGATCGTACAGCGGCACAGTGCCGGTGATACTAACGATCTGAATGGAAGGTCCACTGTCGTTACGCAATGTATGGCCGGCCGCGGCTTTGACCGACGCTTCACCCACTGCGCCGAACAGCAGCGCCAGCATCAAAACGCCGATTGAGGCCGTGGCGATCAACCTCACATAGACGGCAAAGAGATGAGGGTATTTCATTGAAGAACCTCCTGACTACTTTTCTCTGTCATGCGCCTTCGCTCGTGAAAGAACATTTACTAAGGTCTTGAAGTTGTCGGCTCTGGTCTGCCGCCCGGCTCCGGCTTGCATCCCAAAGGCGGATTCAGAATCTGGCCGGGTGGACAAGTCACGGTTGGCGAAGCGCTAGAGCAGATTCCTAATCAGTTGATGGCATAACCGCAATGAGCAAACCATCCTTCAACATCTTGCGGTGTAATTGCCAGCAAGGCTTGTTTGAGTGCCTCAATCAAATCTGGAAACGTGCGTGGCTTGAGCCGACGCAAGATCGTCTTGA
>PMCF01000055.1 GCA_003154115.1 Anaerolineae bacterium | reverse complement strand
CCTCCAACTGGGACATCGCCTCGGCAATCACTGCTCGCTTCCAGTACCTTCGGCGTGGTGTGGTATCCTCGGACACAGGCTCGCCTCCCCACATGACTGGGGAGATATTTTACCCAAGAGTGGCCGAAACGAAGACTGAGGCCTAAAATCGATATGGGCCGACGCGCAACACGGTAGGCATGGATAAAGTATAGACTATCTTGAATGCACATCAAGCCATGCGGATGACAAGAAGGGAAAAGAAACACCGCTATCGTAGTAACCGGCCTCGTGTGCGGCCACGAGCTGTGCGCTTAAGAGGTCGGGCAGGTGGAGATGCAAATCAGTACTCATTACGCACTCCTTTCCATGACAATTATACCCGGAAGCATATGTGCGTCCCCAACGCGATTCAGCGCGACAGACCTGGCGGGTTTTACTCAGATGATCTGGTCAAACTGTCCGGACCAAATAACGGCCTGTGAGGATAGCCTGATTTTTGTTTGTAAATCCGTCGGGGCTCGAACGGCGCTAATATGACCTGCGTCCTTCCTGGATACTCTGCAGGATTTCAGGTAGAGTCAGATTCAGGTCAATCCCATCGATATCCAAAGGCGAACTGCGGCGCGTCTGCGGCTTGATGACAAAGACCTGCCCATCGCGGCGCCTGATGCGGACTTCGCCATCGCGTGCCGCCTTGTCGAGCAGGGCCGCCAGTTTTTGGCGTGCTTCAGAGTAGGTATAGACGTTCATATCACACCTCCACCACTGAAATACGTTTCGAATTCGCTAGCCGGCTGAGATTCTTGTCCAGCGTCAACAAAGGCGCTTTGTAGCGAATGGCGCAGCGCAACAAATAGGCGTCGTACGCATAGATGTTCAAATCAGCGGCNNGTGATACACGTCAATGGCCTGCAGCGCCTGCGCCAGAGTGATCGCCTTGCGCTTCAGCATGGCGGAAAAGGCGTTGCTGATTTCCCAATGAACGGACGGCGGTGCGATGAGATCGAAACCGCGCGTAGCCTCGATCAAAGCTGCTTTGTTTGGTTCATTGGCGATGACCGCGATGATCACCGATGTATCGATGACAATTTCCATCGCTGCTCCTGTGAGTTGTACAAATGTACTACTATTATACTCGCAAATGGCCTTTCCCAGCAAGAGATAACAAACCGGGCGCATCGGCCATGCATTCGATTCGTCTCAATCTGCGCCGAAGCTGGACCGCAACGATCCGTGCTGGTGCGGTAGCGGCAAGAAGTACAAGCAGTGCCATCTGAAGCAGGAGCGTTGACCACAGGTCGGCTTGTCTGCATTTCCCTCGCACTCAATTTCTGGCTCTCAGTTTGTTGCCTGCTCCAGGGGTATAATGGAACTTGCAGGTCACGATGACACTCCTTGGCGTGCTCCCCCAGTCCCTCTTTCAACCGCTGGCCGCCCCTGGCGCGGTGGTGTATGTGCGCTTGCTGCTCGACATTTATCGGCAAACCCAGGCTCGACCTGATCCGCTCTCGCGCGACCTCGTTACGAACCTGATCTATCAGCAACTGGCAGAGCCGCAGGCGCTTGATCTAACCGCCGATGCCCAGGCGGAGGATTCCGACGCTGATAATCCCGATTTGCTCATGGCGCGGGCTACCGCGATCGTACGCTATCTTGAACATTGTGGCTGGCTCAAAAGCGAGACGCTGAATGATTTTAGCGTGCAGTACATCTTGCCCGATTATGCTTTCCGTCTGCTGCGGGTGCTGGACGAGATCGCTGTGAACGAGCCGCCCGCTTTGGCGGGACTGATTTTTTCGACGTATGCTTTGCTGCAACGTATTCTCACTGAACCGGACACAGCCTACATTGGCATTCCGCAAGCTCACCGGCAGACGCAGCATTTGTTGAACGGCCTGAAGGAATTGCAGCAAAATATCGGCCTGCACATCAACCAGATTCTGGCGCAATCGCAAACACGCGATGTGCTGGAGCAGTTGTTCTTGCGCTATCGTGAAGAGATCGTCGATCGTGCCTATCACCAGCTGCGCACCACCGATCACATTTCGCGCTTTCGGCCCGGCGTGTTGGATAGCACCACGCGCCTCGCAACTCCCGAGATCCTCGAACCGTCTGCTCAGCGCCAAAGGCAAATCGGCGAAGCGGGCACCATCGAACAGGCCCGGCAGCGCTTGCTCACGCAGCTGCATGAAATCCGCGATCAATTCGAGGCACTCGATCGGCTGTTGGACTCGATCGATGCGCGACACAGCCAGTTTGTCAACGCCGCCGTCCGCCAGATTGAATTACAGTTGGCGGCGCATACGACTACGAGCGGCCAGCTGCATGCCATTATCGAAACGCTGCTCACGCTGCCAATAGTTGACTTTGAAAACAACCAGTGAACCGTTGATACAACTGCATCGGCTCGAATGGTTGGATGCGGAATCACTCGCTGCGCCGACACGCGCCGCAACAGCGTTTGAGGCCGAGCCGGAGGTCGCGCCGACTGTCTCTGCCGAAGAACTGGATCGCGCGCTCGACGATACCGCCCGCCAACTTAGCCGCGCGATCAGCCGGAAGCGCATCGAACGGTACGCGCGGGAGCTGCTGGCCAATCGGGCGGAGCTACGCGCCGCCGAGCTGCCCTTGGCGGACCCGGAAGAACTGGCGCTCGTGATCTATCTACGCGCTTACGGCGACGGCACGCTGGGGTATCGGGTCGAAGAACTTGACGATCAACCGCTTGTCGAACACAACGGTTTTGCGTTTCGCGATTTCTACATCAAGGCTGTCCCTGCATGACCTTGTCTCGCTTCGCGCACGAATACGATCAACTACCGCCCGGCGAACAGGCGCTGTTTGCCGAAGCGGTGCGGCGCTTGCTCACGGACGGCTTGATCTGGCGCGATGATGACGACGATCGGCGCATCTACAATTATCTGGGGCGGCGCGGCGAACTGGTGCTGACCGCTCTGCGCGAGCGCGTGCACGTTGAACCCTATCGCAATTACGCGGCCCGGCTCTATGGCAACGGATCGACTTCCACCAACCGCGCGTGAGATTCTCATGCGCCTGCTCGATCGTTACGAGCGTCCCGACCGCGATTCCAAGCGCGTGGTGCGGGTGCGCCTGAGCGAAGTTCCTGCTTATGATGCCGACACTCATCAGGCCGTCAACGCGGCGCTGAGCGATCTGGCGCAACAAGGGTTGATCACGTTGCGGTGGGCCAGGCACGAAATCGACAACTGGCTGGACAAGGTTGATCTGAACTCCGATCAGGTGGAAGTGCTGTACCGTCTGCTTAAACGCACGCCACATGGCGATCAGATTGCTGCCCTGTGTGGCCTGATCGATGTTCAAGTGCCCACGGTTGACTGGCAGGCGCAGGTCTTCAGCTGGTTGCGCCAGCAGCTCGACAGCCATCATTCTGTCGCGCCGTTCCGACTCGCTGAGCCGCAATTCAACGCCGACTTGCTCAAAATACTTGACGGCCTGGTGCAATTGCATGCCCCATTACTCGAGCGCACTTTCAGCGTGCAGCTTTTCGGCAACAGCAAACGCTTTGAGGATTTGCGCCCGGCGGTGTTGGCTGTGCTACGGCGTCATTCGCCGTATGCGGCCGAATATAGCGGCGATGACGATAGTTTGCTGAGAGCGCATCATGTGCAGCGCGTGCCAGAGTACGTGTTGTTGAAGGGACCGTTAACGTTGGAGTTAGCCGGAATCAAGTTAGCGCTTGGCGCTTATTCCGACGGCCTGTCGCTGCCGGCGACAACGCTGCGCACTGCCAGGGGTATCGATTGCCCGGCGCGCGCCGTGATTACGATCGAGAATACGACGAGCTATCACGAACTGATCGGCTTGCAGACGCCCGAAGTGTTGCACGTTTTCACTGGTGGCTTTGCCAGTCCGACAGTCATCGCTCTGCTACAGGCAATTCGCGCCGCACGAGCGGTGGTTCCGTTCTATCACTGGGGTGATCTGGATGTGGGCGGGTTGCGCATCTTGCTGCATTTGCGGAAACATTTGGGCGAGGTAAAAGCGCTGGCGATGGATGAAGCGACGCTAACACAGTATCGTCACCTGGCACGCCCCCTGACGGCAAACGATCGCGACGGCCTGGCGCTGCTGCAGACACAAACTGGCTTAAACGATTGTGGGGGCGTCATCGCCGCGCTGTTGGCTGCCGATTGTAAGTTAGAGCAGGAAGCAGTGGAGCCAGGTGAAGCGATCCGCCTGTTGAATACCTCGTGTTCCCCCCTCAGAACCACTTAACGAATGTTGATCGAGCAGCTTACCAACCAAGTCCATATTGGCACCGTCGCATAGATCAGTTGCGGATCGCTCGATCTGACGAGACACCCCCTGCGTGCATGCGCTGCTCCGTTTTGCCGCTCGTCGTCTGGCAACTTTTGCATGCACGCTTGTTCCTTCGCTGATTGGGGGCGCATGTCACGGATGCAGTATAATGTTGGGGATATTGGGGCAGTACGTTTGTTTGTAAAATCAGGCGAGCAGTTCTTAGTAATTCAAGACACGTTTGATATGCAGGCGATGTTGGCGGCAGGACCGAAGGTGTAAGGAAAGCGCGACAGGAATTGCGGAGCGGCTCAGTCGATCAACTCGACTGAGCCGTTTTTCTTTTGGGGTTATAGAAGGTGTGTCGCCCAACTTCTCATGAAGTGGCGTATTTCGTCCTATGAGGCCGCCTTACGCCTACTTGGCGAATCAAATTCAAACTCCCTGCAAACCTCCACACCTATAAAAGCACCAATTGGAAAAATCGTGATTAATGTCATGGCAAGTGGCATGACAAAATACACTGAAATGAGCAAAGGAACTAGGCCAATACGTAGTTTTACGTATTGACTCTGATTGCCTTAAACGGATATAGTGAGTATATCCATTAAGTGCTATGTCATTGCGGACCAGTTGCACTGCCTGCACCACAGCTCAACTGTGTTGTTCGAAAGGTTATCAAAAATGAAGACAAGCGGGACGCTTATCATGCCCTGTTTACGGATGCAGTTGAGAAGCGATCGGCTTGTTTTGCCAGCCTCTGCAATCGAGTTGCAATCAAGTTGCAACGCTTTTGCCAACTTTTGGGGAGTAGAATGTTTGTACAGTTACGGAGCCAGTTTTTGTTGTAAGACTGACCTGTTGCCCTGCTTCATTCAAGCACTAACCAACTTCAGGAAATTTCTAAAACATCTCGTCATTAGCGCAAGATTTCAACCGAAAAGTGAATTAGTACATTGTAAGGAAGCGCAGAGCCGGTTTACTATAGCGGCTCCGCTTTCCTCCCAGCGACTATGTATATGACAACTGTCAAATCGCTCGCCAAGCACCCAGTCAACCGCTCCACACCGCTCAACAGCAGCGGATTGGTCTTTTTGGATGCTCAGCAAATCGCCCTGATCGATCGAGCATTGGCAGCCGTGGGGGATTTTGGGGAGATCAGGTTGATCAAGGTAAAAGGCAAGATCAGGTTTATTCAGAAATTGGCTAGCGAAGAGATGGCGGAAAGACCGGCTTCCAGATAAGCCTCCACAACAATTGAATACCAAAACCGAAGGGCTTCGACAGAGGTGAAAAATCCCGGAAGCCCCAGAACTTGTTCAGACGATCGCCTGGAGAGTTCGCAAATCAGGCAAAAGCGACGGGCACAAGGGGGACACGCAAAATGACTACTGATGAACTCGCGCTCAATCTTAAGGATTTTGGCCTGGTGTGCCTGGACGTCGATCAGATCAAGCGCATCGATAAGGCGCTGGCGGAGATTGGCGACTTCGGGGAGGTGCGGCTGATCAAGGCGAAGGGGAAGGTAAGGTTCATTCAGAAGGTCAGTAGCGAGGAGCTGGGGGGGCGGAGTAGTGCCACGGAATAAACTGGTTGAACTCGAACGCGGTGACTTGAACCGAGGTGAAAAATCCCGGAACCTTTTTACTGCCCGAATCTACGAATACAGGCATGCTAAATTATGGAGGTCTTATGCGATCATTGAGTCGACTCGTGCTGGTCGGTACGTTGGCGGCGGTATTTTTGGCGTTGATACTGGGTATGTTTACGCCAAGTGTTGAGGCCCAGCCAGTCCGGAAAGTCATCAACAATTGTCCAAGAGCTGACGTCACAGAATTACACAAGCCACCTGCCACAACGGTTGAGAGTGGAACGATCCTGTCTTGGGTGTGGGTCATAACCAATACGGGAACGTGCGGTTGGGGAACTGAGACAACACCAGTCTCGGGCACTGTTGCTTACACTCCCTCCACCGGATGGGCGGTCGGCAATTTTTCGTCTTCGTTCCTTGGTCCGCTAGAAGTCCCGGTAGATGTGTCTTATATACTGGCGTTGAGCGTAACCGCACCGCAAGAAAGTGGCGACTATGCATTTACTTTGGGACTGCAAGCAATAACGGGGACCGTTGTCTCTCCTTTTGAAATTGTTACGCTCACTTTCAGTGTTACGCCGTCAGTGAGAGGTTTACTTCCAACTGTTTTGCCTGAGGCAGCTTCGAGCCCTGGACCTACTGCATCTCCTTCTGTCACAGCATCACCCGCCATACCAACATCCACGCCGACAGTCACGCCAGCGCTTGCTGTTGTGAGCACAGTGGTGCCGACACCGACGGCTCCGGGTACATCTGATCAATCTGCAAGTCCAGCAGGGCTTATCATTTTGAGCGCAGCAGTTATTTTGATTATCATTTTGATCGTGTTCTGGCTTAGTCGCCGCCGCCGCAAAAAAACAGCGGCCCAACCTGATGAGCGGCCTAAGGAACCTAATCTGCCGCCTCCCCTGGAGACGATGGAGCCATGTCCCAACTGCAAGACGTTGAATCGTTCCAGCGCCAAATTCTGCAAGAATTGCCGCACGGCTTTGGCCGCGACGGTAACCGTGGTGAGCGATCCCAAGCCGCCTGCGGCGACCAAGCAGCTGACCGACGCCACCGCGCCTGTAGGGGCGGCTATTCCGCTGACGGCCCTGGCGGCAGGCATCACTCTCGGGCAGGATCGCTATCGAATTATTGAAGTGATCTACCCCAGCAAGCAGCTGAATCGGTATCTGGTCGAAAGTTTGCAGCCGCAAATTTATTGCCCCAAGTGCAACAGCGCCAACCCGGAGGATTCGCGCTTCTGTCAGGAGTGTAGAAGTTCACTGGAGAACGTACCAGCTTACGCACCGCGCTATCGTATCAAAGAAGTGGTCAACCCTGAGCGCTTCCGCACCGAATATGAAATGGCGCGGCTCAAATTGACGCACGCCAACCTGATTCCACCGCGTGAAGCCTTTACCGAAGAGCGCAACGGTCAGCTGCGTTACTACGTCGCTCTGGACGAATTAACATGGGGCACTGCGGCACAAGTCACCACGCCTCAGGACTTGCCCACCGCCCTGGGATGGGGGATTGGGTTGGCTGAGGGCTTAAGTTACCTGCACCAACAACATCTCATTCTGCCTAAGTTAACGGGCAGCGAAGTTGCGCTCATCGGCAAAACCGCCCAGTGGGCCGATTTTGAAAACGCGCGGCTGGTTGCGCTCGAAGAATGGCAGCAAACCGGCACACAATTGATTGCCAGCGATGTGCGCCAGCTCGCCACATTGCTTTATCGATTAGCGACTGGCCTGGTTCAGCTTGATCCCAATTATCAAGCATTAACGCCCAAGGCGAATGCTGTCTTTGGCAAAGCGCTGGGGCAAATGGGATACTTGAATGCCGAAGAACTGGCTGCGGCACTGCGCGATGTCGAAACCAGCATCCGGCGGCCCGGCGGCATCGATCTGCATGTGGCGCGCCTGTCCGACATCGGACAGGCGCGCGACCTTGATGAAGACAGCATTCTGACTTTGGATCTCGGGCAAATCTACCGATCAGTCAGCACGCCCCTGGGCATTTATGCCGTCGCCGATGGGATGGGCGGCCACGAAGGGGGTGATGTCGCCAGCCGGCTGGCGATTCGCGCCATCGCGCGCCGCGCGATCAGCGGTATTCTGACGCCTGCCTTAACCGATAACGCTGCGCCACCCGATTACGAGAAGTGGATTAAAGAATCCGTGCTGGACGCCAATCAAGCCGTGCTGACCCAGCGCAAGGCGTCGCATAATGACATGGGCACGACGCTGGTCATGGCTGTCATCGACAACACGACGGCCTATATCGCGCACGTCGGCGACAGCCGCGCTTACTTGATCCGCAAAGACGACATTCAGCCGCTTACGACGGATCATTCCTTGGTGGAACGCCTGATCGCCACCAAGCAAATTACGCGCGAGGAAGCCGCCACCCATCCTCAGAAGAACGTCATCTACAAGAACATCGGCGATAAGTCACAGGTGGAACCCGACATCAGCCGTCATACGCTGGCGCCGGGCGACATCCTATTGTTATGCTGCGACGGCTTGAGCGGTGAAGTGAGCGACGAAGCCATGCTGCAAATCGTTAAGCAGGCGCCGTCACTGCCTGTCGCCTGTCAGCAACTGATTCGCGCTGCCAACACCGCCGGCGGGCATGATAATATCAGCGTGATTCTCATCAAAGTCATCGCCATCGACTAATTGACACAACACGTGGAGGCCATTATGCGTTTCTGGAATCGAGTTTTCGTCGCCATACTGGTGTTGGGCCTTGTTTCAGGATTCACAGTTGGAGCGTTGGCTCAATCCGACGCTCCAACGATGCGAATTACTCAGGCTGGCCTTCTCACACCGCTTGTAACGGCTGATCTAACCCTGGTGAATGCCGATGGCAGCATGCCGCCCGGCCTAAACGAGTCTAACTTCAAGGTCTTTGAAGACGATAAGCCCATACCCGATTTCCATGTAGCGCCGATAACCCCCGGTCTGGCGGTTGTGATTGTCCTCGACACCGGGAAATACATTAGTACTTTTCCAGGCGTCATTGGCAAGATGCGCTGGGACGACCTGCACGCTGTTTCCGATGATCACGATAAAAACGGCTTGCTCAACGAGCTGGTTAAATACCGGCTTAATGATCCTACTGACTGGATCGGACTGGTCGGCGTGACCAAAGACATCACGCCGGTCCTGCCCCTTGATAACGACGGGAACCTGGTGTTGAATGCGGCGGTGACCATGACACCGTATGCTCTGCAAACGCCGCTGCGGGCCGGGATCACACAAGCGCGGGCGCTGTTTAAATCACCCGACGCGCCAGCTTCTTTGCCCCCTAATGCTCAAAAGATCATTCTAGTTTTCTCTGACGGAATCGATATCATCCATAACGAAGAGATCTATTCCGATTTCATTCGCCGGGCGGCAGAAGAGCACATCGTGTATTACACCGTAGGCATGAAGTCACCTCACAGCCGCGATGACGGTAGCGATTACGACTCCAGCGGCCTGAAACGTCTGGCCCAGGAAACCGGTGGCGTTTTCAGCGAATACGGCAGCGCCGAGCAACGCGCTGAGGTACTGGACTTGTTTACCCGCCTCGCCACGCAACGCCAGCAGTACCAAGTAACTTATACGACACACGCCGCCAGGGGAGTCCACGACCTGCGCATCGAGACAGCTGACGGGCGGGCTTCTGCGAAAACCACCTTCAATTCGCCGTACCAGATGCCGACTCTGCGAATTGAGGCAGCGCCACCTGACCTTCAAAAAGGGGGGACGGTGTTCATCACCCCAACTTTGCAATTCCCTGACGGATACCCGCGTGATCTAGCGAGAATCGAGTATCGCGCTGGGACTACTATTATCTATTCTACGACGGCAAACACCAATGCGCCGTTTTCGTGGGATACATCGACCCTAGATAACAGATCGGATGTCTATACCTTAGAAGCCATCGCCTATGATTCAATCTTGCTGGATGCGCCACCCGCGATTAGCAATCAGCTCACAGTCAAAATAAGCCTCCCGCCTGGAAAGGCCGTGGAAAAAACAATCTCCGACAATGGGCTGCCTTTGTTACTGATCATACCGATGATCTTGCTACTGATTTTGCTGCTCATCATCGTTGTTCCCAACCGCAAGAAGATCACGCAGACCGCTCGCGCCACCACGCAGCGCTTGCAGGTCGCCACGCGGCGTTTAGCGCCGCTGTCGGCTGCCCGTTATAAGTTGATGGCCTTGAGCCAGGGGCAGGAGTTCCCCCTCACCGAAAAAATCGTGCGGATCGGACGCGATCCCAATGCGATAATTACTTTGAACGATCCCAGCGTCTCACTGGCGCACGCCGATTTGATCGAAGATCAGTCGGGCACGTACATGGTGGTCGATCTGACCAGCACTAATGGCACGTATGTGAACGGCCAGCAGTTGCAGCGTGGATCTGCACCCGGCCAGCCCGGCCCAGCCATCCTGTTGCGTCCCGGCGATATTGTGCGGCTGGGCGGGGTGGAACTGCGCTTTGACTATGCCAAGGCGACCCGCCGCCTGCCGTAAGACCAGTGAAGGACGAATAGGCGCACGCGATGCCCACGATCCAAACGCAAAAACCTTACGCGCTACCGGCCGATACCAGGATCGGCCCATTCCGCATTCTCCGGCCGCTCAACGAAAGCGGCGGCATGGCCACGTTGTACCTGGCCGAGGTGCGCGAGCGGTATCGCCGTGAAGGTGAGCCGGCGCAGATGGCGCTTAAAATTGCGCGTATCGATTACGAGGATTTTCTCAAGGTCGAGGCTGGAATCCTGGCGCGTCTAGCCGATGATCCGCACATTGTCAGGATTTATCGCTTACCCGGTTGGAGCTATCCCGTTTTCTGGAACACCGACACGCTCAAGCTCGACGGCATTAACAATGAACGAGTCTGTTACATGGCGATGGAATATGTGGAAGGCATTTCGCTGCGTAAACTTATGGAGCGGCGCGGCCGGTTAAGCAAGGCAGTCGCCGTCGGTATTGCCCGGCAGGTCGCCGCCGCGCTCAGTCATGTTCACGACCAGCACATCATTCATCTGGATATCAAACCGGAGAATATTCTGTTGCGCCGCCGCCGCTGGGCGTGGCTGCGTTCTTCGGTGCCCGAGGTGGTGGTGTGTGACTTTGGCATCGCGCGTGATCTGCTCAGCCCGGCGCGCGTGGAACGCGCCGGATCGCCGGATTATCTGGCACCGGAAGTTTTGATGGAAGCGGACCCGGCTCACAAACTGGTTTCCTTCCCGGCCGATGTCTACATGCTGGGCGAGATTCTGTATGAGATGTTAAGCGCACAGCTGCCCTTTGAAGAGACTCACTTGAAGATGACAGGGACGCCGCTGCCGCCGTTCAAAGCAGACGGGTCACAATTGGGAGCCATCGTCACGCAGGCTTTGGCGCGCGATCCGAACGCGCGTTACGCCAGAGCCGCTGACATCCAGCGGGCGCTGGATGCACTGCCCACCGGGCTGGATGGCAGAAGACTGTTGCGGCAGGTGGCAGTGGGTGCGGCTTTCGCCGCGGTGGTCGTGGGCGCGATCGGGTTGGGCGCGGCCCTCCCCTCTTGCCAGTCCACGCCACCACCCATCGCCGCGCCTATCACCATCACCCAGACTTATACACCTACGGCGACGAAGGCATCGACGCGCCGGATCACCGTCACATCGATCCCAACTCGCACGCGCACGCGCACCCCGTACCCGGCCACTTCCACTAGCGCCGCGACTGCACCCGCCAGTGGAGCGCCAACAAAGTCTCGTCCATGAAAGGTAAGCGCTATGAGCAGCCAACCTCCTAATCCCGCGACACCACCCTTGCCCGTTCAAATCTGGGGTGATTCTCATCCCGGACAGGTGCGCGAAGTCAACGAAGACAGTTATTACTGCCCGACGAAGCAAACCCAAAGCTACAAAAAAGTTGATCAGGCCGCCCTGTCCAGCAAGGGCTATCTCTTGATTGTGGCCGACGGGATTGGCGGGTCCGATTTGGGTCAGCGCGCCAGCCGCGAGGTGGTGCAATCCCTGCGCGATGTCTATTACGAGACGCCGTTGGCCGGCACGCTCGATCAGCGCTTATACAACGCTGTGCAATACGCTAACGACAGCCTCTACCAGATGCGGACGCGCAACCCGGCGTTGGGACAGGCCGGCAGTACGGTGGTCGCCGCCGTGATCCAGAACAATTACCTGTATGTGGCAAATGCGGGTGACAGCCGCGCCTATTTGATTCGTGACGGCCAGGCTTCACAGCGCACGAAAGACCACACTTTGATTGCCGAGAAGGCCGCGCGCGGCCTGCCGCCGGCCGATGCCGACCAGGGCGTGATTACGCGCTCGATGGGCGACAAGCCCGCCATGCCGGCTGATCTGTATACCGCGACCATCCTGCAAGACGGCGACGCCGTGCTTTTGTGCTCGGACGGTTTGACGGATATGGTGAAAGACGAAGACCTGGCAAAAGTCATTACAGCCAATCCCTCCAGGAAGGCCGTCGAGAAATTGATTAAGATGGCTAATCGGGCCGGCGGTCCGGATAACATCACGGCGGTCGTTGCCAAGATCGGCTACGCTAAGGCTGCTGCGCCGACCATCGTGTTGAGTCGGCGTCAAAAGCAGATAATCTTGGCCGTAGTCTTGATCTTGGGCATCTGGGCCATCGCCTTGTTGCTCTTGTCCAGCAATACAAATAACAGCGGTAGTGTTAGCGCCACTGCGACGCCCGCGCTTTTGCCACCGTTGACAGCGCCAGCCGCCACTTCGCCTGCTGCGGGCATCCCGGCACCCAGCCGAGCGCCGACCGTTACACCGTTGGTGGGAACGCCGACTGACACGCCGAAGCCAGACGTTCCGACTGTCAAACCGTCTGATACGCCAGTCAAGCCAACGGCAACGGAAATAACGCCTAGCGCTTCGCCAACCGTGACCTGTCCACCCGGCCAGATTCCGAATCCGCCTTTGGGATGCAAGCCAGAGTCGGGCGGCGGATCAAACCCACCCACAGCTCGGCCATAACGCGGGACTTGCATTTCAAGAGTCATGCGCTAGTGTGAGCTGCACCATGTTTGGAAGTGTTGTATTTTGATTGATATGATTTAGGAACGGTCATGCCGCTTTCAATCGGACAAGTATTAGCGGGACGTTATCGAGTGGATGCGTTGCTGGGGCAGGGCGGCTTCGGCGCGGTGTATCGCGTTTGGGACCTTAACCTCAACCGTCCGCGCGCCCTGAAAGAAAACCTCGACACATCCGCCGAGGCGCAGCGCCAGTTCGGGCGTGAGGCGGCGATGCTGGCCGATTTGTCGCATCCCAATTTGCCGCGCGTGTTGGACTATTTCTTCATCCCCGGTTACGGCCAATACCTGATCATGGACTTTATCGAGGGCGAAGATTTGCAGACCATGCTCGAACACGCGCGCGGCCCCTTGCCGGAAGCTCAGGTTGTGGCCTGGCTGACGCAGGTGTGCGACGCGCTCATGTTTCTCCATCAGCAAAACCCGCCCATCGTCCATCGGGACGTGAAACCGGCCAACATCAAGATCACGCCCGCCGGCAAAGCCGTCCTGGTCGATTTTGGCATTGCCAAGGTCTTCGACATCGCGCTCAAGACCACTATCGGCGCTAAAGCGGTGACGCCCGGTTACTCGCCGCCCGAACAATATGGGCAGGGACAGACCGACACGCGCAGCGATGTCTATGCAACCGGCGCTACCCTGTATGCGCTGCTTGCCGGGCAGGAACCGATCGAGAGCATTGCGCGTTTTGCCGGCCAATCGCTCCGGCCGCCCAGCGCTTACAATGCCCAGATCACGCGGCGTGTCGAAGCCGGTGTCATGCGTGCCCTGAAACTCGATCCGGCCGATCGGTTTCAGAGCATCGGTGACTTGAAACTTGCGTTGGCTGCTGCGCCGACTTCGGCGATTGTAGTGGGTCGACGCCAAAAGATGATATTGGCTGGTGTAGTCGCTGGGCTGGTTATCGGGGCCATCGCCTTGCTGCTCTTGTCGTACCTTTTCAAATCAAACAGCGGCAGTGTGAGCGCCACGGCGACGCCTCGGATGACTGAAGTCATTACTACGCTGACAGTGCCAAGTGCCACCTTGCCTGCTGTGGGCACCCTGGCACCCAGCCGAGCGCCGACCGTTACACCGTTGGGGGCAACACCGACTCACACGCCGGAGCCAAACGTTCTGATTGTCAAACCGTCTGATACGCCAACGGCAACGGAAATAATGCCTAGAGCACATTCCTGACGGATTGAT
>PMCF01000296.1 GCA_003154115.1 Anaerolineae bacterium | reverse complement strand
CCGCCGCGTGCTTCGAAGCGTACTCCGTTACTCAGTTCGTAGACCCAGGCAGTGATGCGCCTGGGGTTCAGCGCCGTCAACCAGACGGGCAGTTGAGGCTGCTGCGGTGCGGTGTCAGCCTCTGGAGAATGAATACTCCGTAGATTTCTCCAGTCGTCTGAACTCACTACAAGTCCACTCATTTTCTACCCCTTGTGCGCCAAGTTGGCTAACGGCTCCGACGTCCGCCGATGACCAAATGCTGCGGCTTGCAGACCATCAGTTACCCATTGCTCATCAGGTTTGCCATTTAGCAGGTTTTTCAAATGGCGCTGCTCAGGTGTGTCGTAGGCACAGTTCAATTTCGGATCATCACCACAACACGGACAGGTGCGGTCTTGATGTTCGCAGTTTTCGCTTTCGCAAATTTCGCAATACATTTTTTCTCCTCGGGCAGCCGCCCAACTGCCGGATCTGTTGGTCGGATAACTGACCGGGTTTCACGCTGGAATCGCACATCGGTTTCCTCCCGGCTTATCGCGATCCGCGATCCGATAGCAGATCGTCGATCGTCGTCACCATCACATCTTTTTGTTCCGGCAAGAGATACGGCCAGCGCTCGAGGATGTGCTGCAAATCTTCATCAAGCAGGCCGTCGATGTCCTGCAGGAGACGCTCTACCTCGGCTAGATTCGGCATAGGTTTCCTCACGTTGTTTCCCTGTCGGCGGCAAGTGGTTGTTAGCCCGCTACTGATAGGAGATACTCGATCTTGTCTACCGCGCGCCTTAATGACTCTACAACCCATCGCCAATCTGACGAGTGACCCCTCGCGTTTCCAAGGATAAATCTATCTCCATCGGGTGTGATAGTTTCTAGCCCATCTTCTAGCGCCCCACTGAAAAGGACCAGGGACTCAAGGTCTACAAAAGCGCGCCCTTCTGATACCTCAATTTCAGCAAGTGCAGAAATAACCGAAACTGACAAAGGTGTTTCACCGTCAATGGCTAGGTGAAACATACTCCCGCGCTGTGCCCTAAGCCACCCCCTAATCACTTATCCCGTCAGAAGCTACCGCAACACGAACATTCCTCGAGATCGAGAATCCTGGCCTGCAGATTCATCCTCAAAAACATCTCGCGTACCGCGCGGCTACGCTCGGCTTCGACAAGCACGAGTATGGTATGTTCGCAAGTACACGGCTCGGCCGGGTACCGAGTACACCCCGTGCCACAGGACCACTGCTGCGCGAAGCGCGTGAGAAATTTTTCGGCATGACCCTTAACCGGACGGTGATAGATCGGCTGGAGAATCGGTGGAATCGGCTTAGCACCGCCGGCCCGCAAATCGAACAACACCGTCACGCTATGCTGCGTCACGACATTGAAGAGCTCCACCCATCCCATTTCACGGGTCGCCAGCAAAACACGCATCTGTGCCTCAGCGGCCTTGGCCCGACTGCTCCCGGCGAAAATCCGCCGGCGTCGGCAGGGCCGACTCACTGATCACTTTTCGCACAAAGCGCAACTGCCCTTTTTCCTTGACGAGCTGGACTTCGCCGTAGTCCCCCACGTCGGACAGTGCGCGCTCGATCTGCTTGATTTGCCTATCGGTTAGCGGACTAGGATGCACCACGCTCATCGATCGGCCTCCAGCAACGTCGGTTGCAGCACATTCGCTACGGGAATGCCGTCGCGCCGCTTCGTTACGCTGCGCTGCGCCTCTTGGAACGCAGTCTCCGCGCCAATAGAAACTGCGCGCAGCAGCGCCTCGTTGGCGATGTCATAGGGTAGCGTTTCCAGTTCCGCAAAAAACGACTTCAGCGCCGCGTGTTGCGGATAGAGTGAGATGCGCTTAACCCGGGTATAGATCGGTCGCACCGTTTTGCCGAGTGATCGGGGTGTGGGCATATGGTCTCTCCTCTGTGATAAATCGTCCAGGAAGGCCTCAATCGCCTGGCTGGCGCGTTTACTTTCTGGCGGCGCGTTCAGCATGGCCTGCGCCGCTGCCTGTTCACCGCGAATGACGGCTTTGAACCTTCATCCGCACACAACGCTTCCACCATGGAATTACACAATCAAACCGCAGGACAAAAATCGGTAGTTATTTTGAGCAATCCCTTAGCGGCCAAATGGGATTTCCCACATCGGCTTATCCCGGTGTTAGATACCCTCGTTACCCCTGACGGAGTAGGCTAATCAGGCTAGCCAGTCCTTTTGAGCGCACCACTACGGGTGCCGCAGGCCCGGAGTGTTCAATACTGTCTTGCCCGCGTTGATGAGGGCGCACAAAGGTGAAGCCATCTGGAATGACCATGCCAAACTCTTGCGCAATCTGGTTGGCCACTGCACTACGTCGTTGTTGATCAATGAGACGACGCACATGTCCCCTCACCCAGTAAATCTGCCGCGCCAGACTTTCCCGTTCCTGCGGTAGGCCCCATTGACGATCACCATTCAGATGCACTGAACGCCGGGTCGGCAGGGACCGCACTGATTTCGACAGGCTCGTATCCGAACGCGACGAGGTGGGCCCGTTCGACTTGGCGGGAAGTGGTTCTAGTGATGATTGTGCTGACATCAACGGGACAGATTCCGGTCCCACGACCCGTAGATCGTGCCAGAGCGCGGCTAGGACCGCATTGACCACGAGTTGGTGATCACCTGAAACAACCAACGCCGCTGGCCGATCAGGTTGCCAGCGAAAAACGACACCCGGTCGATCGAGATAAACGAGATCGTCTTGATCTCCAGCAGCGACGCCGCCTCGTTCCCGCACCCAGAACCCCTGTGAGTCTGCGACAACATCCAGGGACTGCAAACCGACCGCGCGCACCTCAGTCATTTCTTGTGGAATCTGAATTCGGAAGGCGCCCGCTAGCACATAGCCGGCATTCTGCTCAGCCTCGCGCACCAGACTGGATGCCAGACCTGCCAGAATGTCGCGCCGCGTCTCAATTCCGAAGTCAACTACTGTATACGCTACCCCAGGCAAGAGCGCCCCATCATGGACGGCTGGTGAAATCTTTGTATAGGGCAAGAAGAGTGGCAGGGGCGTTGGCATTTGACCGTCAGGAACGAGCGCGTAAAGAGTTTCTTTAGGAATGCCGCCAGCCACCAATTCAATGGCTTCTAGCCAATTAAGCCCGTCCGCCTGGAACTCGGTTTTAACGCGCAGGTTGCTGTCGGCGATTTTGATCTGCAAGTCCTGACGCAGCCAGAGATCAACAGTTGCCAGGAAGTCCAAAGGAACACCTCGCGGGAGGCATCCCCCCTGAGGGAGATATAGTTCACGCGTAGTGAGCCACGCCGCAGACCACAGCCGCCGCGACAACGCTAACATCAGTCGTGCGGCATCCGTGCGCCTGAGATCGGCCGGAAAATCAGCGAGCCGCTGCTGGGGCGCTAGACGCTCGGCGATTTGCTCGATTTGTTTGCCGGTCAGTGCGATGGGTAACGACGCTGGCGGATCAGGTCGCAGCAGTTTTTCCACAGAAGCGAGCGCCAGGTTGGCCGCCGCGTAGCTAACCCGCTCTGGATCGATCGCTCGTTTCAAACCGCGCTCGGCAACCAGGAAAGTGCCGAGAACATCGACGGGCAGAACAACTGCCTGCGCTGTTTCATGCGCCTCAATCGCTTGTAACGCCTGTATCACGGACAAGTCCCGGCGGTAAACCAACTCGGCGGTGACCATATCCGAGCTGCATATCAGGCTGATCCAGTGCTCTCCCAGACTGTGGTGTTCCCCATCTTCAGCGAGAGACCAGCGTAAAGGCGTTATCAGCGCTTGACACAAGTCGGACAGCGGCGCGGTTCTCATCCTGGCTGGCGCCAGGGATAGCTCGAGCTGAGCGTCCTGCGGGTGTTGCGTTTGAGGATCGTATGCTCCAAACACGTATCGGTTATCGAGTGTGCGACGCATTTCCATGCCTCCGAATTTTTGTCGAGAATAATTTCGCGTGAATTTTGCTCGACAAAAATTCTCAGGTATCTGGTAAGGTCCCCAACAGGCCATCCAAGGCCGCCTCAACCTCTTGATCGGACGGCAATTCCGTCAGCTGGACCTGTATTTTCCCAGACCGCAGCGCCTGCTTGATCACCGCGCCATGCAGCCGCGTCGGATAAAGGGCAAAGAACGCGATCAAATCGTCATCTTCGCCCGGATGCAAGCTGAGATAGGGTTTCAAGATAATCGGGCGCACCGCCAGTGGTCGTCGCCCCCGTCGGGCCATCTTATATCTCCAGGTATTTGGTCAGCGCCCCATGAAACAAAGCCCGCATCTCCGGGGAGCCGGTCAAACGCTCAAAGTCGAGATTCTGAATCGGGCGGCCAAAGGCATGCGCGCCGTGTCCCACATAGAAGGAACCGCCTTCGTCGGTAATCGCCAGGGGACGTCGCGTGGCTTTCAGACCGACGAGCGTGCTCAACGCCTGCGCCCCATCAGTGGCGACGGCGCTTTGCAGCAACAGGCCGCCTTTTTTGCCATATAACCAACAGGTGCAAAATTAACATAT